>JBGASS010000065.1:0-10154 GCA_044229555.1 Holophagaceae bacterium | reverse complement strand
TCACCCTCGACCACGAGGGCGCCGAGGCCAACGGCCGGGTCACGGAAATTGCCGCCAACGAGAACCGCCAGTTCGCCTTCATCCTCGACCACAAGATCGTCTCCATCCTCAGCGCCAGGGAGAAGATCCTCAGCCCGGCGGTGCGCATCAGCAGCCCCGGCGGCTTCGACGAGGCCTACGCCGACGACTTCGCCCTCAAGCTCGAAGAGCGGCGCCATGCGGGCCTCCATGAAGTTCCTCGAGGAGAAGTCCATGGGCCCCAGCCTGGGCGCGGACTCCATCCGGAAGGGCATCATCGCCAGCCTGATCGGCTTCATCGCCATCATCGTCTTCATGGTGGTCTGGTACCGCTGGTCCGGCCTCAACGCCATCGTGGCCCTCACGGTGAACGTCATCGTGATGCTCGGCCTGCTGGGCTCCTTCCACGCCACCATCACCCTGCCGGGCATCGCGGGCTTCGCCCTCACCCTCGGCATGGCGGTGGACGCCAACATCCTCATCTTCGAGCGCATCCGGGAGGAGCTGACGGCAACGGCAAGAGCGTGCCCATGGCCATCCAGGCGGGCTTCGACCGGGTCTTCTGGACCATCGTGGACAGCCACGTCACCCAGCTCTTCGCCGCCCTGCTGCTCTTCATCTTCGGCACGGGCCCGGTGAAGGGCTTCGCCGTGACGCTGACGGTGGGCGTGACCGCGTCGCTCTTCACCAGCATCTACATCAGCCGCTTCATCTACGACTGGGTGCTGGAACGCCATCCCGGCACCAAGACGCTTTCGGTCTGAGACAGGGGAGTCCATGAAGATCTTCGACAAGCTCCCCCACTTCGACTTCATGAAATGGAAGGCCCCGCCCTCGCCCTTTCGTGGGGCATGATCCTCGCGTGCTTCGTCTACGCCGCCCCTGGAGGAGCTCCGCAGAGCCGGGTGAAGCTGGGGATGCAGTTCATCGGCGGCATCGACATGAAGGTGCGCCTGCCGGCGACGTGCACCAGGACCAGGTGCGGGACGCCCTGGCCAAGGGCGGCGTGGCCGACGCGGCGGTGGTGGCCTACGAGACCGCGAACCCGGGCACCAAGGACTACTCCATCAAGGTCAAGGCCGGGAAGGGCCAGGACGAGAAGGACTCCTCCACCCAGCTCAAGCAGATCATCGCCGCCATCAAGGCCCTCGATCCGGCCGCGAACGATCCGAAGAAGGACCTGAACCTGGAGTCCGCGGGAGACATGTCCGACCTCTGGGTCAAGGCCAACCCCCTCGCCAAGCAGGGGGAGGAGGCCGCCGTCCGGGCCGAGTACATGGCCCAGGCGGGCAAGGTCACCGCCGCCCGGGAAGCCCTGGGCATCTTCACCGACTTCGCCCAGCTCCCCGGGGACCTGGCGCCGGCCCTCCGCCAGGGGCTGAGAGGACTTCCGCCTCGGGCCCTGGCCATCGTGAAGAACGAGAGCTTCTCCCCCTCCATCTCCGGCGAGTGGACCCGCAAGACCCTCTCCGCCGTGGCCTGGGCCATGGGCGCCATCCTGCTCTACGTGATGTTCCGCTTCACCATGAGCTTCGCCGTGGGCGGCATCGTGGCCCTGGTCCACGACCTGCTCATGGCCCTGGGGCTCTTCGTCCTGTGCGGCTTCGAGTTCAGCGTGCCGGTGGTGGCCAGCTTCCTGATCCTCATGGGCTACTCCATGGCGGACACCATCGTGGTCTTCGACCGCATCCGCGAGAACAGCCACAAGAGCGAGTACCGGCGCGCCTCCGTCACCCAGCTGGTGAACGACTCCATCAACCAGACCCTGAGCCGCACCATCCTCACGGCCATGTCGGTGCTCTTCGTGGCCTTCTGCCTCTTCGCCTGGGGCGGGCCGGCCCTGCGGGACCTCAGCTTCCCCATCTTCGTGGGCGTCATCACCGGCACCTACAGCTCCATCTACATCGCCAGCCCCGTGGTGGTGTACTGGGACCAGTTCTTCGGCGGCAAGGACAAGCTCAAGCAGACGTCCAAGGCCTGACATTAGACGAGGGGGACCGCCCGGTCGCTGCGCCCCCTCTGCGTCCCCCTCGTGCTCCCCACGCCATTCCGGGCAAAGCCCGGGGATGGCGTCGCGTCCCTGACGAGCCTGGCGGCCCGCACAAGCGGTTGTAGGGATCGTCCGGGACAACGCCGGCCGCTGCCCAACAGCCGCTAGAATGGGGCTCCCCTGTCTCCCCCGATGCGCGAAAACGCTGCTCTCATCCGCAAGACGGCCTACCTGCTGGCCCACAGCCGGGGCCTGCTCGGGGAGGACGCACCGGCGGACGGGGACGACCTGCGGCCCTTCGCCCGGCGGGGGGTGATCGACCTGGAGACCCTGGGTCTCCTGGAACGGGAGGCCCACATCCTGGTGACGGGCCAGTACCCCGAATTCGGGGATCAGCAGACCGCGGTCGCCGGGGGCACGGAGCCGGGCCCCGTGCCCCCCGGGGGGCTGTTTCCCTGGGAGGACTGGAGCCACTACCGGCCCGAGGCCTACCTCGGGGAGGGGGGGATGGGCTGGGTCTTCCGGGCGCGGGACACGCGGCTGCAGCGGGCCGTGGCCCTCAAGTTCTTCCGCTCCAGCCTGCCGGAGGCCAGCCAGGTCCTCCTCCGGGAGGCCCGCTCCCAGGCCCGCATCGACCACCCCCACGTGGCGAAGGTCTTCGAGGCCGGGGAGCAGGAGGGCGTGTCCTACCTGAGCATGCAGTACATCCACGGGCCCACCCTCCTCAAGGGCGCCTCCAGCCTCGGCCTCCGGGAGCGGGTGGACGTGATCCGCCAGGTGGCCCTGGGCGTGCACGCCGCCCACCGCCTGGGCATCGTGCACCGGGACCTGAAGCCCGGAAACATCATGCTGGAGCGGGAAGGCGAGGGACCGCTCCACGCCTTCGTCATGGACTTCGGCCTGGCCCGGGACCTCGCGGACGTGCCGACGGGGCTGAGCCGGGTCATGGGGACGCCCTCCTACATGAGCCCGGAGCAGATCGAGGGCCCCTCGGTGCTGATCGGCCCCCACACCGACGTCTTCGCCCTGGGGGTGACCCTCTACGAGCTGCTGGCGGAGCGCCTCCCCTTCGAAGCGCCGAGCCCCACGGAGACGATGCGCCGCATCGTCCACGAGGATCCCGTGCCCCTGCGGAAGGTGGATCCCGAACTGCCCCGGGAGCTGGAGGCGGTGGTCCAGCGCTGCCTGGAGAAGGATGTGCTGCGGCGCTACGACAGCGCCCAGGACCTCGCGGACGAGCTCCAGCGCTTCCTGGACGGCAGCCCGGTGCTGGCCAGCCCGGTGAGCGCCTGGAGCCAGGCAGTCCGGCGCCTGAAGCGGAACCCCCTCCCCGCGGCCAGCCTCGCCACCGTGCTCCTGCTGGCGGGAGGCTGGCTTGTCTACGCGGTCGCCACCCGGTCCCGGGAGCGGGACCTGGGACTCCGGATGCAGGCCAAGGACGCCGACCTGTCCCGCATCCGGAAGGAGATGGAGACCCTGAAAGCCCAGCAGGCGGAGGAACGGAAGCGGTCCGAGGAGCTGAGCCGGGCAGGTCGCCCCGGCCCCGACGGCGGCGGCCCGCCGGGAGGCCGAGGACCTGTTGAAGGCCAGCCAGGCCCGGGGAACGGGAGCTGGCCTTGCAGGGCAGGCGGCCCAGCGCCGGAGCCAGTCCCCGGCGCCGGCCCCCGCCCCCGCCGGAGACCGCGGCGGCCCCGGAGCCCCCCGAAGGTGCCGTCCGCGGAGCCCAGGCCCGAGGGCGTGCCGCCCGGGGCCGTCCGCCCCCGGACGGAGCCGGACGAGCCGGTCACCTTCCCCCCCCAGATCCTCCGGCAGGCGCCGGCCCGCTATCCCCAGCGCGCCCTGGCCAGCCCCTTCAACCCCTCCCGGGGCAGCGAAGTCATCGTGCTGGTGCGGGTGCAGGTGGACCCCGGGGGCCGTCCGGAAAACCTGAACGTCCTCCAGGGCGCGCCGGGGCCCTGGGGCTACAACGAGGCGGCCCTGGAGGCCCTGAGGAATTCCACCTACGCCCCCGCCCAGCGGGAGGGGCGGCCCGTGGCGGGCAGCATCGACGTGCGGGTCAGCTTTCCCAAGCTGACCCGCTGAGGCGGCTCAGGAGCGGCTCTTCGCCAGGTAGGCCTGCAGGGCCTTCTCGGTCTCCGGCGCGGCGAGCCCGGCCTCCCGGGCCAGCGCCAGCCCCTTCTCCGGAAGCATCTTCTCGTCCAGGACCAGGTAGCCGCAGACCGCCGCCGCCGCCCGGTTGCCGTTCCCGCAGTGCACGAGGATCTTGGCGTAGGAAGGCAGGTCCCTCACCACGTTGCGGAAGAGGTCCAGGTCCCCCGGCGACGGGGCGCGCCCCATGGCCAGGCGGATGTAGGTGACTTCGAGCCCCGTGAGGGCGTCGTTCTCGCCGTTGACGTCGAAGCCCGGCTCGCCGTCGCGCCGGAGGTTGATGACGTGGGTGATCCCCGCGGCCTTGAGGGAGGCGAAGGTCGCTGGGGTGGGCGCGGATTTCAGCACCCAGATGCGGGGATGGACCTGGACGGAATCGGGCACCGACGGGGCGGCCGCCACCAGGACGAGGGCGGGCAGGACAAGGAAGGGGATCATGGGACCTCCACCGGATGGGGCGGCACCGGTCCCGCGGGCTGGGACCGGTTCCCATCGAAGGCCAACATAGGCGGCCCGGCTCTGATGGAGGTCACGATCCGGCTCAGGCCCAGCCGAACTCCGCGGTGAAGTGCCGCAGGAAGCGGCTCTGCTTGAGGATGCGCACGCCGCGCACCTGGCCCGCCTTCGCCTTCAGCTCGCAGATGACTTCGGCGGCGTAGTCGAAGTGGCTCTGGGTGTAGACGCGGCGGGGGAAGGCCAGGCGCACCAGCTCCATGGCGTGGTGGGTCTCCGTGCCGTCCTCCAGGCGCTTGCCGAACATGACCGAGCCGATCTCCACGCCCCGCAGGCCGCCCTCCAGGTAGAGGGCGTTGGCCAGGGACCAGGCGGGATAGTCCTCGGGGCCCAGGTGGGGCAGGAAGGCGCGAGCGTCCAGGTAGACCGCGTGGCCGCCGGTGGGCTCGACGATCTGCACGCCGCCGGCCTTCAACTTCTCGCCCATGTACTCGGCGGTGCGCAGCCGGTACCTGAGATAGTCCTCGTGGAGCACCTCTTCCAGGCCCACGGCGAGGGCCTCCAGGTCCCGGCCGGCGAGGCCGCCGTAGGTGGGGAAGCCTTCCGTGAGGATGAGCAGGTTGCGGGCGGCCTCCACCCACAGCTCGTCCTTGAGGGCGATGAAGCCGCCGATGTTGACGAGGCCGTCCTTCTTGGCGCTCATGGTGCAGCCATCCGCCAGGGCGAACATCTCCTGGACGATGCTCTCGATGCTGCGGTCGGCGTAGCCGGGCTCGCGGAGCTTCACGAACATGGCGTTCTCGGCGAAGCGGCAGACGTCGAGGACCAGGGGCTTGCCGTGGCGCTTCAGCAGCTCCGAATAGGCCCGCAGGTTGGCCATGGAGACGGGCTGGCCGCCGCCGCTGTTGTTGGTGACGGTCATCATGCCGAAGGGGATGCGGGCGCCTTCCTTTTCCAGCAGGGCCTCCACCTTCCCCAGGTCGATGTCGCCCTTGAAGGGGTGGAGGCTCTTCGGGTCGAGGCCCTCGGGGATGACCAGGTCCACCGCCTCCACGCCGTCGAACTCCAGGTTGGCCCGGGTGGTGTCGAAGTGGGTGTTGTTGGGCACCAGGTCGCCTGGGCTAGTGGCCACGGCGAAGAGGATGCGCTCCGCGGCGCGGCCCTGGTGGGTGGGGATGAGGTGGGCGTAGCCGGTGAGGTTCTTGAGGACGGCCTCGAGGCGGAAGAAGCTGCGGGCGCCGGCGTAGCTCTCGTCGCCCTCCATGATGGCGCCCCACTGCCTGGCGCTCATGGCGCCGGTGCCGCTGTCGGTGAGGAAGTCGATGAGCACGTCGTCGGCGCGCAGGAGGAAGGGGTTGAGGCGGGCCTTCGCCAGCAGGACTTCGCGCTCGGCGCGGGTGGTCATGCGGATGGGCTCCACGGACTTGATGCGGAAGGGTTCGATGAGCGTGGTGGGCATGGTTTCTCCGGTTCGGATGCGGTTCCGGCCGGCCCCGGCTGGATCCGGTGGACCGGCCGAGGATCGGCTCGAGGGGTTTCAGCCTTCCGCGGCCGGTACGCAGGCCGACCGCGCCTCATGCTCCGCCCGCCGGACCTTGCGCCGGCCGAGGTGGAGGCTGGGGAGGAGCAGCACCATGACCCCAGCAGGCTCCCACGGGAGGCGCCGGGGGCACAACCCGGGCGGCCCGGATGTGCCGAAGGTCACCGCAACGGGCATACCCGGTCCCGGGCCCAAGACCCATCCTGGGCTGACGTCACAGCCTGGCCTTCCCGTACCGTGATGGAGGTTTCCCATGCGCTCTCCCCGGCCCTTCCTCATCCTCGCCCTCCTGGCCCTTGGCCTCGCCGGGCCCTCCTCCGCCCAGGGGCGCTGGCAGTACCTCCGCACCGAGGTCTCCGACGCCCAGGCCAAGGGCGCCTGCGCCGGCGAGGTGCTCCGCGCCGAGGCGGCGGGTTTCGCTGGCAGCTTCGAGCACTCGGTCCCGGCGGGGTGCAACCACAACCGGCCCTGGCGGGCGCTCCACGCCCATGGCTGGTCCAGGCTGGCGGACACCCTCAAGGCGGGCGAAGCCCCGGACTTCTCCACCCTGTCCGCGGTGCGCGCCCTCAGCGGCCCCGCGGCCCCCTACGACGCCAGTTCGGTGACGGCGGGCTTCGTGCCCTTCGATGCCGCCCCGGGGAAGGCCCCGGACGGGAAGAGCACCCTCGCCCGGTCCGCGGTGGAGAACCAGAAGGGCCTCGACTTCCTGGCCACGGACAGCCACCTCGCCCACGCCAAGCCCTTCCGCATGCCCCAGGGCCCCTGGCAGGGCTCGGAGCGGAACAGCCAGATGATCCGCTTCCGCGTCCTCGTCGCCGGCGGCGGTTCCTGGCACGCGGTGGACCGGGTCTACCAGTGGACGATGGGCCCCGTCGCGGCGGCGGCCGCCACCGGCGGCTGGCGCTTCGTGAAGGCGGAGGCCTTCGATTCGCCGGCCTGGAACGGACCCGGCTCTCCCCTGAAGAATCCCGCCTGCCCGGAAGAAACCATCAAGGCCGACGTGACGCCCACGGCGGTGGTCTATGACCACGCCGTGCCCGCCGCCTGCAACGCCGGCAAGGCCTGGCGGTCGGTCCACGCCCACGGCTGGTCGAAGCTCGCGGACCGGCTCGCCGCCGGCGAGGCCCCCGAGTTCTCCCTGCGCTCCACCATCCAGTCCCTGAGCGGACCCGTGCCCTCCGGCGAAGCCACCACCGTCCTCGCGGGCTTCGTGCCCTTCGACGCCCCAGGCGACGTGGCGCCGAATCCCGGCGAGAGCCTGGCCCGTTCCGAGATCGCCAACCGCCAGGGCGCCGGTTTCATGGCCAGCGAATCCCACCTGAAGCGCGCCCAGCCCCTCAAGCTGCCCGAAGGCCCCTGGCTCGGTTCCGACCAGCACGGCGGCATGGTGCGGTTCCGGGTGTTTTTGAAGACGGGGACCATCTGGCGGAGCGTGGACCGCGTGTACCAGTGGTCGGCGAAGTGAGGGAGCCTTTCCGTCCTTGAGCTTCGAATCTCGTCCCTGAACGTCGAACTCGTCCCTGAACGTCGAAGCTCGTCCCTGAACGTCAAAGCTCGTCCCCGACCCTTCGAGAAGCCTCACTGTCCGTTCGACGCGATCGGATGGAGGGTTTCAACAGAGCACCCGGGTTGAGCATGAAGGGCCCGCCCTTGGCCCATCATGCTCAACCCGGGTGCCAGAGCGCGCAGCGCGAGTGGTCGTCCGGTCCGGGAAGTGGGATGGCGTGTGCCGAGCAGCTCTCCCTTCGATGAAAGGAGATCTCGACCCACACCACCGGAGCGTCCCGGTCCGCTCCCACTCGCGCTGCGCGCTCTGCACCGCGATCCGCGAGGGGCGGAGGGCGCCCCTCGCGGATCGTGGTACCTTTTTGAAGATCAACGGCGCTTTGACGGACGGCTCTCGTTGTCCCGCCGTCCCGTCGGCTCGCCAACTCGTCGACTCGCCGATTCCGAGGGCCCTACCCCTTCACCACGAAGCTCACCAGCTTGCCGGGCACCCAGACCGTCTTGACGAGCTCCTTCCCGTCCAGCCACTTGGCCACCCCTTCGTCCGCTTTCGCGGCGCTCACCGCGTCGGCCTCGGCCACGTCCGGAGCCAAGGTCACTTTGCCGCGGAGCTTGCCGTTCACCTGCACGGCCACCGTGACGGCCTCGTCCACGCACAGGGCCGGATCGTAGACCGGCCAGGATACGGCCTGCAGGCTCGGCGCATGGCCCAGCTGCTCCCAGAGCTCCTCGGCGAGGTGGGGCGCGAAGGGATGGAGCAGGCGCACATGGATCTCCACGGCCTCCTTCGGGAGCGGATCCGCCTTGGCCAGATCGTTGAGGAGGATCATAAGGGCGCTGATGCCCGTATTGAAGCGCAGGGCTTCGATGTCCTCGGTGACCTTGCGGATGGTCTTGTGGAGCGCGCGCAGCAGCTCGCCGCTC
Source organism: Holophagaceae bacterium (assembly GCA_044229555.1). Classification (GTDB taxonomy): domain Bacteria; phylum Acidobacteriota; class Holophagae; order Holophagales; family Holophagaceae; genus JADJVL01. The sequence goes on along the minus strand of JBGASS010000065.1, from coordinate 1,575 downwards.
GGGGCCTCGCTGGTCATGGGCTTCTGGGCCAGGGCCCAGCTGCGCTCCAGGAAGCGGGCCACGCCCTGGATGCCGCCGGTGCTCCAGGGCTTCACCGCTTCCAGGGGCCCCAGGAACATCTCGAAGAGGCGCAGGGCGTCCGCGCCGTGGGCCTTCACCACGTCGTCGGGGTTGATGACGTTGCCCCTCGACTTGCTCATCTTGTGGGCGCGGGCGTCCACGGGAATGGCGGGGTGGGCCTTCAGCACCGTGGCGGCGCCCTTCTTCTCCACGGCCTCCTCGGGGAAGCGCTGGACCTTCAGGACGGCGCCGTCCGACGCGCGCTTGAAGCCGCTATCGCCATCCGGCCGTGCCTCCTCCCGCGCCACCGGCGTGCCGGAGGGATCCACGAAGGCCGTGTACTCCACCTCGCCCAGGATCATGCCCTGGTGCACGAGGCGGCCGAAGGGCTCGGGGACTTCCACGAGGCCGGCGTCCTGGAGCACCTTGTGCCAGAAGCGGGCGTAGAGGAGGTGCAGCACGGCGTGCTCGGCGCCGCCCACGTAGAGGTCCACGGGGAGCCAGCGCTTCGCGGCTTTGCTGGAGAAGGCCGCGTCCGGATTGCGGGGATCCATGAAGCGCAGGTAGTACCAGCACGATCCCGCCCACTGGGGCATGGTGTTGGTCTCCCGGGCGAACCACTGGCCGTCCTGCTGGAAGAAGCGCCAGTCCACCGCGCGGGCGAGGGTCCCGGCGGGATCCTCGCCGGGGTTGAAGTCCTCCAGGTCCGGCAGGCGCAGGGGCAGCTCGGACTCTGGGACCGGGATGGGCTGGTCGTAGCGGATGACGTGGGGCGCGCCCTGGCGGGGATCGCCGTCGGTCTCGACGGGGAAGGTGATGGGGATGGGCTCGCCCCAGTAGCGCTGGCGGCTGAAGACCCAGTCCCGCAGGCGCGTCTCCACGCGCTTCTTCCCGAGGCCCGAGGCCTCGAGGTGGGCGGTCATCTTCGCCTTGGCCTCGGCGACGGGCAGGCCGTCCAGGAAGCCGCTGTTGATGGCGGGGCCGTCGCCCAGGAAGGCCTTGCCGTCGAAGTCCGGGGGCGGCTGGACGGTGCGCAGGATGGGCAGCTTGAAGGTTTCGGCGAACTCCCAGTCCCGCTCGTCTTGGCCGGGCACCGCCATGATAGCGCCGGTGCCGTAGCCCATGAGGACGTAGTCGGCGACCCAGACGGGCACGTCGGCTCCGGTGATGGGATGCTTCACGAAGCCGCCGGTGGCGACGCCGGTCTTCTCCTTGGCGGCCTTGCGGTCCAGGTCGGAGCGGTTCTTGGCGGCGGCGACGTAGGCATCCACCGCCGACTTCTGCTCCGGCGCCGTGAGGCGTTCGACGAAGGGATGCTCGGGCGCGATGACCATGAAGGTGGCGCCATACAGCGTGTCGGGGCGCGTGGTGAAGATCTCCAGGGCCTCGCCGGAACCGTCCGTGAGGGCGAAGCGCACTTCGGCGCCTTCGCTGCGGCCGATCCAGTCCTCCTGCATGGTCTTGGTGCTTTCGGGCCACTTCACGAGGTCGAGGTCCGCCAGCAGGCGGTCCGAA
>JBGASS010000064.1:0-9872 GCA_044229555.1 Holophagaceae bacterium | reverse complement strand
AACTGGTGGTACTACGCCCGGAAGGACGCCGAGGTCCGCTGCTGAGCCCGGCATCAAGGCAGGGCCGGGCGCGAGGTGGCAGAATGACGGGACGAGGAGTGGAGGAACCATGACCAAGCTGCCCAAGGCGCCCGGCGCCTACCGAGACTTCGTGGAGCGCTTCCCGCTCCTCGGCCAGGCCTGGGACCGCATCGGCGAGGCGGGGAAGGAGGGGCCTCTGGACGAGCGCACCCAGCGCCTCGTCAAGCTGGCGGTGGCCATCGGGGCCCAGCGCGAGGGCGCGGTCCACGCGTCGGTGCGGAAGGCCCTCGCCCTCGGCATCGGCCGCGACGAGCTGGAGCAGGTGGTGGCCCTTTCCGCGGGCACCCTCGGCATGCCTTCCGTGGTGGCGGCCTACAACTGGGTGAAGGAGACGGAACTCAAGGCGGAGTGATGATCCGCATCGGCATCGTCACGGTCTCCGACCGCGCCAGCGCCGGCGTCTACGAGGACCTTTCGGGCCCCGCCATCCGGGACGCGCTCCGGGCCTACCTCACCTCGCCCTGGGAGGAGGTCTGCCGGCTCATCCCCGACGAGCAGGCGGACATCGAGGCCGCCCTGAAGCAGCTCTGCGACGGCGAGGGCTGCTGCCTGGTCCTCACCACCGGCGGGACGGGGCCTGCGGCCCGGGACGTCACGCCGGAGGCCACCGCGGCGGTCTGCGGGAAGCTCCTCGACGGCTTCGGCGAGCAGATGCGCGCGGTGTCCCTGACATACGTCCCCACCGCCATCCTGTCCCGGCAGATCGCCGGCATCCGCGGCGCCAGCCTCATCATCAACCTGCCCGGCAAGCCCAAGTCCATCCGGGAGTGCCTGGACGCCCGGTCTTCCCGGCGGTGCCCTACTGCGTGGACCTCATCGGCGGCCCGAGGCTCGAAACGGATGAGGCCGTCCTGAAAGCCTTCCGCCCGAAGAACTGAGGTAACCTCCGGAGGAATCCGGGGCTTCCATGAGCGAATCCCCCAGCCAGTCCTACGCCTCCCACCGGCGCTTCGACCCCCTTCCACTTCGTCCTCTTCGGCATCCTCGCGGCCAACTTCCTGCTGGCGGCCTGGGCCCTCGTCCGCATGCTCATCAAGGCCCCTTCGACTTCGGCGCCGTGTGGAACGCGGTGATGGCCGCAACCTGATCCTCTTCGCCCTCAAGCTGCGCCTCTACGCCCTCCACAACCAGGACCGGCTCATCCGCCTGGAGGAGACCCTGCGGATGCAGTCCCTCCTTCCGGAAGCGCTGAGGGCGCGGATCCCCGAGCTGCGCGTCTCCCAGTTCGTGGCCCTGCGCTTCGCCAGCGACGGGGAGCTGCCCGCCCTCGTCCAGGCGGCCCTCGACGAGAAGCTCGGCAACGAGGACATCAAGAAGAGGATCCGGACCTGGAGGCCCGATACCTTCCGCGTCTGAGGCCGCGAGGCCTTGCCTGGATTCAATTCGAGGCCGCATTTTCCCCATCCGTCCCTTTTGATCCCGGTCACGGACGGTCTCCTGGGGCCGGTCCACCCTTGATGCGCTCCGCCCGGAGCGCGCGATGGGAGGCGGTATGAACCAGGTCAAGACTCGCGAAACGACGGCAACTCCGATGTTCAAGAATCCTTGGGAGCCCTTCCGGCTCATGAACGAGCTGGGCCGGTGGGATCCCTTCCGCGAGACGGGCTGGCCCGCCCTCGCCCAGCTGGATCTATCCACGTTCTCGCCGGCCTTCGAAGTGAAGGAGACGCCGGGCGCCTACATCTTCAGAGCCGACCTGCCGGGCGTGAAGAACGGGGACGTGGACATCCATGTGGAGGGCAACCGGCTCAATATCCGCGGCAAGCGCGAGGCAGAAAAACGGGAGGACAACGAGACCTATCATGCGTATGAACGGAGCTTCGGCGCCTTCACGCGCAGCTTCCTCCTGCCGGAGCCCGTGGCGGCCGAGCACGTGCACGCGGAATTGAAGGAGGGCGTCCTGACGCTCTCCATCCCCAAGAGCCCTGAGGCGCGACCTCAGAAGATCCAGATCACCTCCTAGCGTCACCACCCCTCCACCGGCCGCAAACAGGCCGATCCCTGGGAAGAGCGGGATAGGGTCCCACGGAAAAAATGGAAGGGCGCAGGGCGCGAAAGCGGCTGGAGCAGGCTCGAAGCGGCCCCCGGAGTCTTGGATCCCACTCCGGGGGCTTTGCCTCGTCCGGCCGGGCCGGCTCAACCCTTCGCGGACCGCCAGAGCGCCACGATGCGCTCCACCACCTCATCGAGGGACAGGCCGCTGGAATCGAGCTCCACCGCGTCGTCGGCCTTCTTCAGGGGCGCCTCGGCCCGGGTGCTGTCCGCATGGTCGCGGCGGGCGATGTCCGCGGCCACCTCCTCGAGGCTCATGGCCATGCCCTTGGCCTGCTGCTCGAGGAAGCGGCGGCGGGCGCGAGCGTCCACCGAGGCCGTGAGGAAGACCTTCAGCGCCGCGCCGGGGAAGACCACCGTGCCGATGTCGCGGCCGTCCACCACGAAGCCGCCCTTGGCGCCCACGGCGCGCTGCTGTTCCAGCAGGATCCTGCGCACGCGCGGGTCCTGGCTCACCGGCGTCACGAACTGCGTGATTTCCGGCGTGCGGATGGCCTCGCTCACATCCTCGCCGTTGAGGAAGATGGCGGCGCCGGCCTGCTCGAGGCGCAGGGCGTCCAGGACGGCCCGCAGGCCGGCCTCGTCCTCCAGGGAGACGCCGGCGCGCTGCAGGGCAAGGGCCGTGGCGCGGAACATGGCGCCGGTGTCCAGGTAGGCCCAGCCCAGGCGCTCGGCCACACGCTTCGCGGCGGAGGACTTCCCGGCCCCGGAGGGGCCGTCGAGGGCGATGAGTCGAAGCTTGTCCATGAGGACAAGACTAGCTTCCCTTCAGCGCCTCGGGGCGCCCTGACCGCGGAAGCCTGGTGGGCCTCAGTCGCCGATCCTCCGGATCAGGGCGAGGAACTCATCCCCGTACTGGGCCAGCTTCTTCGGGCCCACGCCGCTGATGGCCAGCAGCTCGGCTTCGGTGCGGGGCTGGAAGGCGGCCATCTGCTTGAGGGCCGTGTCGCCGAAGATCACGTAGGCGGGGACCCCCTTTTCATCCGCCAGGCGCTTCCGCAGGGTCCTGAGCGCGATGAACAGGGCTTCGCCGCCGGTGGGCTCCGGCCTTTCGTCCAGGTCGATGGAGGCGGGCCGAGGCGCCTTGGACTTGGGGATGCGCAGGGGTTTCGGCGCGAGGGCGAGGAGGTCCCAGCCGCCGCAGAGGTCACAGCTGGCGCCGCAGGCGCCCATGCGCTCGCCGAAGTGGGCGATGAGGCGCGCGTGGCGGCAGCCGGGACTGTCGGCCCAGCGGAACATGGCGCGGATCTGCCGCTGCTGCTCGGCGGCCGGCTCCGGGGCCAGGTCGCTGGAGAAGCGGTCGAGGCTCATGACGTCCGCCCAGGAATAGAACAGGACGCAGTCCGAAGGCTCGCCGTCGCGGCCGGCGCGGCCGATCTCCTGGTAGTAGCCCTCCATGGACTTGGGCATGTCCCGGTGGAGGACGAAGCGGATGTCGGGCTTGTCGATGCCCATGCCGAAGGCCACGGTGGCGACGATGACGTCGGCGTCGTCCCGCCGGAAGGCTTCCTGGGCGCGGCTGCGGCTCTCGGCGTCCATGCCCGCGTGGTAGGCGAGGGCCCGCACGCCGTGCTGCGAGAGGTACTCGGCGGTGGACTCGACGCTCTTCCGGGACAGGCAGTACACGATGCCGCTCTGCCCCTTGCGGGCCTTCACGAGCCGCAGGATCTGTTCCCGCACCGGGTCGCCCTCGCCCTTCTTGAGCGCCGTGAGGCGCAGGTTCGGCCGGTAGAAGGAGCCCTGCACCCGCACCGGCTCCCCCATGCCCAGCTGCTGCACGATGTCGTCCTGGACGGCGGAAGTGGCGGTGGCGGTCAGCGCCAGCACGGGCACCCCGCGGAAGCGGGCCTTCAGGCCCGCCAGGTTCCGGTAGGCGGGGCGGAAGTCGTGGCCCCAGTGGCTGATGCAGTGGGCCTCGTCCACGGCCACGAGCTTCAGGTCCAGATCCTCCAGGAGGTTCGCGATGTAGAGCTCGAGGCCCTCCGGCGCGGCGTAGACCAGCTCGATGTGGCCGTCCCGGATGGCGCGGATGCGGCGGCTGCGCTCCTCCGCTTCCAGGCTGGAGTTGAGGAAGGTGGCCTTCAGGCCCGCTTCGGTCATGGCATCCACCTGGTCCTTCATCAGCGCGATGAGGGGCGAGACCACCAAAGTGACGCCGCCCAGCAGCCGCGCCGGGAGCTGGAAGGTGAGGGATTTCCCGGCGCCGGTGGGCATGATGGCCAGCACGTCCCGGCCCGCCAGCACCGCGCGGATGATCTCCTCCTGGCCAGGGCGGAAGGAACTGAAACCGAAAGTCTCCTTCAGGGCGGCGGCGAGGTCCGCATCAGGGACGGGCTCAGGCTTCGCCAGAGCCTTCAACTCCGCGAGGATCTCCGGAGTGAAGTCCCCGGGCGCCTCGCGGAAGCGCAGGCGCAGCTTCTGCAGCCCGGCCTCCCGCTCCGGGAAGGGCAGGGCCCGCAGGGATTCCAGCTCCGCCCGCAGATCCATCAGGGCCGGATCAGGGCCGCTCGGTCAGCACCTTGTCGATCATGCCGTACTCCAGGGCCTCGCCGGCACTCATGAAGTAGTCCCGGTCCATGTCCTTCTGCACCTTCTTGAGGGGCTGGCCCGTGTGCTTGGCGAAGGTCTCGGCGAGGCCGTCCTTGAGGCGCTGGATCTCCTTGTAGGTGATCTCGATGTCCGTGGCCTGGCCCTGGGCGCCGCCGCTGGGCTGGTGGATCATGATGCGGGCGTTGGGCAGGGCGAAGCGCTTGCCCTTGGTGCCCGCCGCCAGCAGGTGGGCGCCCATGGAGGCGCACTGGCCGATGCAGTAGGTGACGATGTCGTTCTTCACGAACTGCATGGTGTCGTAGATGGCGAGGCCCGCCGTCACGCTGCCGCCGGGGCTGTTGATGTAGATCTGGATGTCCTTGTCCGGGTCCTCGGATTCCAGGAAGAGCATCTGCGCCACGATGGCGTTGGCCACCGTGTCGTCGATGGCGGTGCCCAGGAAGATGATGTTGTCCTTCAGCAGCCGGGAGTAGATGTCGTAGCTGCGCTCGCCGCGGGGGGTCTGCTCGATGACGATGGGCGGGTAGTAGCTGGATTCGGTGTTGCGGGACATGGGGCGCTCCGTAAGACACCAGGATAGCGAAGAGGGGCGCGGGCGAGGGGCTTGGGCTTCAACCCAGGAGGATCCGGTGCCCCAACTCCCAACGGGAGTCGAGGGGGTCAACCCAAGTGGCACGTTCAAGGACGGGGTCAGGCAAGCCCAGCCTGCTGAAGAAGGTGCTCCGGAACATTTCCAAGCACAGGTCGCGTTCCCGCCACAGCCCCTCGTCCCGTATCACCCTGGCCACCCGAAGCCACCGGCCCGACGCGTCCGGGCAAAGTCCGAGGGGCTGGTATTTTAAGAAGGCCGCGGCCCTTTCCGGAGTGTCGAAGCAGGAGTCGGGCGGCGCCGGCCTCCCTGGACGCGCGATCAGGTCCAAGTCTGCTTCGCCGTGTCGGGTCCGGACCCTGTGGCCTTCCAGCCCGCCCCTGGAAGAGGACTCAATCCTCGAGACATGGAAGCGGAAGTCCGAGCACCAGTCCCCCACGGAACCGATGGTCCACGAGTCGGCATCGCTCCTCAGAAAGTACAGGCCCTCCACCTCGACCCCTTCATCTGTCCTGGCCTGCACCTGCAGGCGGTAGGCGGTGTGCTCGTAGTCCAGGCCGAGCCGGGCCGGGATGCCCCACGGCCGCAGGCCCTCGATGCGGCTGATGACCACATTCCAGAAGGCCCAGGGCCCGTAGGTGAGGAGGCTGAGCCTCTCTGGAACCAGGGGCAGCACCGCCTGGGCGGGAGTGCGCAGGCTGAGGAGGATGCAACGCGCCAGCCGCCCCTGCGTTACCAGCTTCATCGCGCGCCCATGCCGATGGCGAGGAGGACGAGGAAGGGCGCCTGGAGGCCCAGCACCCAGAGCAGCAGGGCGCGGGGCCAGGGCAGTCCCAGGCGATGGGCCTTGGCCAGGAAGACAGCGGTCATGGCCAGTCCACCGACGCCCAGGAGGCCCACGTGGAGGCTGAGCGGCGCCGGGACCTCCGCAAAATTCAGAACCGCGCCGGCGACCAGGAAGGGCATGCCGAGCCCCATGGTCTCCAGGCACGCGTCCGCCCAGGCAAGAGGGCCGGCCTGGGGCGCGAAGCGCAGGAGCAGGGTTCCTAACAATGGCCAGGAAAGTCCCGCGGCGATGGCGACTACCGTCATCAGCCGCAGGTGGGACCCGTTGTGGAAGCTCCACGCGAAGAGCCACGAGCCGCCCAGGGCCCAGAGGCTCAGGAGGATCCTGCGCGGCCAAGCCGGAATTGTGGCGCTCAAGGCAGCACCTCCCGGAAGGTCCCTTCATAGCCAAAGACGCAGCCCAGCAGGGGGTTCCACACTTCCACGCGGATCCCATAGGTGGCGCCTTCCGCCACCCACTCCCGGACCCTGGCCTCTCCGGCGAGGAAGGCAGGGATGGGAATCCTGAGCCTCCTCAACCGGAGCCACTGGCGGCCGGAACGGATGACGAGGGCAGCGCCGTCCACCTCGGGGTGGAGTTCGACCTCCAAGCTGCCCCGCCGGCCCAGGTCGTCCACGATCCCGCGCAGTCCATCCGGACTTGGCCGTCTGCAGTTTCATAGACCCTGTTCTCCAGCCGGAAGGGGATCCCAGATCCGGTTTCGGTGAAGAGGAGATCCAGGCGGCTCCCGATCCAGAGCGTCGGAAAGGCCAGCAGGCCCGGGAGCCCCTCTCGCCGCCAGATCCTCATCATCGTCCCCTCGAAGAGCTTCGTCCCCCGCGACATTCCGAAATGCTCCCGCAGCGGGCCCGGGAGGGTGTGGAGGAGACCGCCGAGGGAGGCGGTGAACGGATTCATGGCCGGGCCCGTCCGGCCTTGGGGCTCAGGGGCTCGAGGCCGAGCACCACCGCCGCGCAGGCCAGCAGCCCGAGGTTCTTGGTCAGGCCACCCAAGGGGTTCGCCAGGGCGGAAGGATCCAGCCATGCCACCAGTCCGCCGAGGCCGAGGATTCCGAGCACTGACAACGAAACCGAAACCCGCTCCAGGAGGCCCGTCAGCACCCAGGCGCCGAAGAGCAGCTCCGCCATACCCAGGGCATGGAGGGTGGCGAGGGGCGAGCCCAGCACCAACCCGGAGCCCCGCACCAGCTCGACTTCCCCGGAGGAGACCGCCAGGATCTTCGGAACCAGCCCTTCCGTGCACCACACGAGACCGAGGGCGCAACGGCAGGCCACCTTCAGGAGCCAGAGCCGCAGGGTCAGCTCTGGCCGCATCCCCCGCTCGATCTGGAGGCGGAGGCGATCAAAGCTCCAGCGCGTGGACCAGACCATCAAGGGCCTGAAGAGGCCGCGGTCGAGCCAGCGGCCTGCCAGTCCGCCCCGTGTCCGATAGTCGTATACGGTCTCAAGGGCGCACCGCCCCTCCCCCGTCTGGTATTCCCAGAATCCGGCACCCTCCCTGATGAAGGACAGGGGGTCGTCGGATCCGAATTTCAGGACCGACCGCCGCTCCTCCAGGCTGGCGACCGACTCGCCCCAGCCGGTGATGGTCCGGTTGAACCCGATGCGGGTGGCATAGCGGAACCGCTGCGGATCCCCGGGATGCTTCCGGGGAAGGTATTCGATGGCGCTGAACCGGAGGTCCCACGGCGCGTGGCGGGAAGGCTCCTGGGTGTGGGCCCAAAGGTCCTCCATGCTGCAGGTGATCCAGATCTTCGCGGTGAGCTTCACTTAGAGAGGATATCGGAGGCCCCGACGACGGCCTGAACGGAATGGGGGGTGCTACCAGGCACCCCCCACCGCGTGGATTCAGAAAGGTCAGGCCTTCTTCTTGCCGGCCTTCTTAGGCTTCTCGGCGGACTCTTCCACGGAGGGTGCCTCGGCCTGGGCCTCCTCATCCTTCTTGGCGGCCTTCTTCGCCACCTTCTTGGGCTTGGCCTCGGCCTCCGCGGCCTCCGCGTGCTCGTGCCCGTGGTCATGGTCGTGGTCGCAATCCGGCCCGTGGACGTGGGGCTCGCCGCCTTCCTGCTCGTCCAGCCCGCCGCCCTCCAGGCCGCCGGCGTCGAAGCGGCTCACGGCCTCGCCGGCTTCGCGCTTGCGCTCCAGCTCCGCCAGTTCCTCGAAGGCCTGCTTGTCCAGCAGCTCCTCGGTGACCTTGGCGCTGGCGGCCATGCGCTCGAAGATCTTGTCGGTGCGCAGGCGGCCCTTGATCTCGGTGGTGTTGCCGCGGCGCTCCAGCTCGGCCTTGAAGGCCTCGAAGCTCTGCTGGACCTTGTTCTCGTCCATGTAGACGCGGATCTCGGCGTCGATCTCCTCGTCGCTCACCTGGATGTCCTCGGCGTTGCCGATGGCCTGCAGCAGGTAGCCGCTGCGGACGGCGCGCTCGGCGTCGTAGCGGCGGGACTGGCGGTAGGCGTTCCAGTTCACCCGGTTGGGGTTGATGCCCTGGCGCGAGATCAGCTGGGCGAACTCCTGGCTGTAGTCGTCCAGCTGCAGGCTCACCATGCTGGCGGGCACCTCGAAGGGCGCGGCGTCCAGCAGCGCGTCCAGCATCGTGGTCTGCATGCGGGCCACGGCGTCCCGCTCGGCGGCCTCCTCGAGGTCCGACCGCACCCAGGCCTTCAGCTCGGCGAGGTCGGCCTTGTCCAGGTCCTTGGCCAGCTCGTCGTTCAGCTCCGGCACTTCGCGCTTGCGGAGGTCCTTGAGGACGGCCTCGTAGTGCACCTTCTTCCCGGCGATGTTGCGGTTCGGATCCCCGGCGGGCACGTCCAGGTCGAAGGAGCGGCGCTCGTCCAGCTTCATGCCGACGACCTCCTTGTCGAAGGGGCGGCTGTCGTCCAGCTGGATGACCTGGTCCTGGTAGCTCTGGGACTTCATGCCCTGGGGCTTCACCTTGATGTCGAGGGTGGCGTAGAGGCCCTTGGCGGCGGCCTCGTCCACCGGCGCCAGCTTGGCGGCGCGCTCCCGGAGGCCCTCCAGGTGCTCCGCCACGGCGTCGTCGTCGATGCGGCGCTTCTTCTTGGCGACGGCCAGGTCCTTGTAGCCGGGCAGCGCCACTTCCGGGGCCACGTCGAAAAGGGCCTTGAAGGAACCGTCCACGCCTTCCCGCAGATCGGCCTTCTCCAGGGCGGGATTGCTGATGGGCTGGGTGCCGGCGGCGGCGGCGGCGTTCCAGAAATGGCGCTCCACGAGGCTCTGGGCCACCTCGCTCACGATCTCCCGCTGGAACTTGGACATCAGGACGCTGCGGGGGGCCTTGCCGGGGCGGAAGCCCGGGAGCTTGACCTGCTTGGCGATCTTGGCGATGACCTGCCCGAAGACTTCGCTGACTTCCCAGGCGGGGACCTTGACCTCCAGGCCCTTGCGGGTGGCGCTGTGGTTGATGAGCTGGACCTTGAGTTCGTTCTTGCGCTCGGGGGTCTGGGTGGCCGCCATGGATGCTCCTTCTGGGACTTCAAAAATTGGTGCGAACGGTGGGACTCGAACCCACACGGCGTGAGCCGCTGGAACCTAAATCCAGTGCGTCTACCAGTTCCGCCACATTCGCCAAGTTGTCATCGGGTCCTTCGTGGTGCGCCCGGAGAGATTCGAACTCCCGACCCTCAGGTTCGAAGCCTGATGCTCTATCCAGCTGAGCTACGGGCGCAGCCAGAACCATCGATTCTGCCACGAACCGGCGGTCCCGGCACCCTCGGATTTCCCGGCTCCGGCGGGC
>JBGASS010000063.1:0-10282 GCA_044229555.1 Holophagaceae bacterium | reverse complement strand
GGCTGGTCCAGTCGAGCCCAATCCTCAAGGCTCCCGGAAAATGCAGCCCGGCCGAAGGGTTTTGCCATCCCTGCGCCCTTGCACCCGCTTTCAGCCGTTCGCCATCCCGCAGCGCTTTTCCGCTTCAAAGCACCAGCCGCTCCTGGTACTCCCCGAAGACTTCCCGCAGCCCGTCGCAGATCTCGCCCAGGGTCGCCTCGACCTTCACCGCCGCGAGGATGCGCGGCATCAGGTTCCCGGTGCCCTTCGCCTCGGCGGCGAGGCCTTCCAGGGCCGAGCGCACCGCGCCGTTGTCCCGCTCCGCCCGGACCTGCGCGATCTGCCCGCGCCGCACGGCGCCCAGGGCCTCGTCCACCCGCAGCAGCTCAGGCTTCTCCTCGTTCTCGAGGGTGTAGGCGTTGACGCCCACCACCACCTGCTCGCCCTTCTGCACCGCCATCTGGTAGGCGTAGGCGGCGTTCTGGATCTCCCGCTGGGGGAAGCCCTTCTCGATGGCGGCCACCATGCCCCCCAGCTCGTCCACCTTCGCGATGAGGGCCGCGGCCCGCCGCTCCAGCTCGTCGGTGAGGCTCTCCACGTAGTAGCTGCCGGCGAGGGGATCCACCACGTCGGCGACCTTGGACTCCAGGGCCAGGATCTGCTGGGTGCGCAGGGCGATGCGCGCCGAGGTCTCCGTGGGCAGGGCCAGGGCCTCGTCCCGGCTGTTGGTGTGGAGGCTTTGCGTGCCGCCGCACACCGCCGCCATGGCCTGCACCGTGGTGCGCACGATGTTGTTGTCGGGCTGCTGGGCCGTCAGCGTGCTGCCGGCGGTCTGGGTGTGGAAGCGCAGCATCTGGCTCTTCGCGTCCGTGGCGCCGAAGCGGTCCCTCATGATCCGCGCCCAGAGCCGGCGCGCCGCGCGGAACTTGGCGGCCTCCTCGAAGAACTGGTTGTGGCTGTTGAAGAAGAAGGAGAGGCGCGGCGCGAAGGCCTCGAGCTTGAGCCCCGCGCTGAGCGCCGCCTGCACGTAGGCGATGCCGTCGGCGAGCGTGAAGGCGATCTCCTGGGCCGCCGTGCAGCCCGCCTCCCGGATGTGGTAGCCCGAGATGGAGATGGTGTTCCAGTTCGGCACGCGGTCCGCGCAGAAGGCGAAGAGGTCGGTGATGAGGCGCAGGCTGGGCCGGGGCGGGAAGATGTAGGTGCCCCGGGCCATGTACTCCTTGAGGATGTCGTTCTGGATGGTGCCGCCCACCTTGTCCCAGGCGACGCCCTGCTCTTCGGCAACGGCGAGGTAGAGGGCCAGCAGCACCGCGGCCGGCGCGTTGATGGTCATGCTGGTGGTCACCGAATCCAGCGGGATCCCGGTGAAGAGGGCGCGCATGTCCCGGAGGCTGGCGATGCTCACGCCCACCTTGCCCACTTCGCCCAGGGCCATGGCGTGGTCGGGGTCCATGCCGATCTGGGTCGGCAGGTCGAAGGCCACGCTGAGCCCCGTCGTGCCCTGGGCCAGCAGATAGCGGTAGCGCGCGTTGCTCTCCTCCGCCGTGGCGAAGCCCGCGTACTGGCGCATGGTCCAGAGCCGGCCCCGGTAGCCGCTGGGCTGGACGTGGCGGGTGAAGGGAAACCGGCCCGGCGCGCCGAGGTCCTGCAGCGGGTCGTGCCCCGCCAGGTCGAGGGGCGTGTAGCAGTTCTTCAGGGGGATCCCCGAGCTGGTCTGGAAGGAGGGCTGGCGCAGGCGCGCCGGATCCTCCTTCACCGTGAGCTGATCGCGGACCTGCTCGAGGAAATCGGGTGCGTACATGGGTCACCGGCGGCAAAGCTCCAGTCTATCGGGCGGGGCGCGGGCTAGAATCGAAAGAAAGCCGAGGAACCCGAATGCTGCTGCCGCCCGCCCTGCCCCCGCAGACCCCGCCCGCCCAGGCCCTCCTGCTGACGGGCGCCGCCGTCTGGCGGGACGACGGCCGCAGCGGCGCCGCCGAGACCGGACAGGCGGTCCTCGTGCAGGGCGGACGCGTCGCCGCGGTGGGCGCGGAAGCCTCCCTGCGGAAAGGCCACCCGAAGGCGCAGGTGGTGGCGCTCCCCGGCGGCACCCTGCTGCCCGGCCTCATCGAGGGCCACGCCCACGTGCGGGGCATCGGGGCCCTCAACCACAAGACCGACCTCACCAGCGCCGCCAGCCTGTCGGACGCCCTGCGCAAGGTGCGCCGCTGGATGGGCTCGAACCCCGAGGGCTGGATCACCGGCCGCGGCTGGGACCAGAACCGCTGGCCCTCCAAGGGCTTTCCCACCGCCGCGGACCTGGACAACGTGGCGGGGGAGCGTCCCGCGGTGCTGGAGCGCGTGGACGGCCACGCCGTGTGGGTGAACAGCGCCGCCCTGCGCCTGGCGGGAATCACCCGGGACACGAAGGATCCCAGCGGCGGACGCATCCTCCGGGACGGCCACGGCGAGCCCACGGGCATCCTGGTGGATGCCGCTGCGCGGCTGGTGCAGAAGCTCGTGCCCGAGCCCTCCCCCGCGGAGATCGAGGCGCGCCTGCTGGAAGGCCTCGAGGAGCTGAAGGCCCACGGCTTCACCGCCGTGGCGGACATGGGCATCGAGGCTTCCACCCTCGCCGCCTACCGCAGCCTGGAGGCCCGCAAGGCCCTGCCCATCCGGGTCTTCGCCTACCTCGCCCACGACCGGGCCCTCATGCTCAGGGAGCTGCGGCACGGCGGCGCGAAGGGCAGCTTCCTCCACATCCAGGGCGTGAAGTTCTACCTCGACGGAGCGCTGGGCAGCCGCGGCGCGAAGCTCCTCGAGCCCTACGCCGACGCGGCGGAGACCGCGGGCCTCTGGGTCACCGATCCCGCGAAGGTCGAGGCCGACGTCGCCGTGACCCTGAGCGCCGGCTTCCAGCCCGCCCTGCACGCCATCGGCGACGCCGCCAACCGCGCGGCCCTCGACCTCCTGGAGCGGACGAAGCGCAAGGCGCCGAAGAGCGCGCCCCTGCCGCGGATCGAGCATGCCCAGATCCTCACCGACCGGGACGCCGCCCGCTTCGGCCCCCTGGGGGTGGTGGCCTCGGTGCAGCCCGTGCACTGCACCTCGGACCACGCCTGGACGCCCGCCCGCCTGGGCCCCGCCCGCACCCGGGAGGCCTACCCCTGGCGGCGCCTCCTCCAGGGCGGCGCCACCCTGGCCTTCGGCAGCGACGCGCCGGTGGAGGACGCGAACCCCTACGTCGCCCTCGCCGCCGCCGAGACCCGGGAGGATCCCGATGGCGACCCCCCCGGCGGCTTCCTGCCGGACCAGAAGGTGAGCCGCGCGGAGGCGCTGCGCGCCTACACCCTGGGCAACGCCCGCACCCTGGGCCGCGCGGACCTCGGCGCCATCCGTCCCGGCGCCGCGGCGGACCTCCTCTGGGTCGAGGCGCCCCTCCTTTCCCTGGCGCCGGAAGCGCTGCGCAAGCTCCGGCCCGGACGGCTGTGGGTGAACGGGCGGGAGGCGGAACTGGCCCGGCACTGAGCGCCGGGGGCGGAGCCGCGTCGCCTACCGGAACCTCGCCCGCAGGTGGGGATCCGCCGCCAGGGCCTCCTCCAGCTCGCGGCGGGCCGGGCCCTCCTTCCCGGCGAGGACGCCGAGGGCGCCATTCAATGCGCGGGCGAGGAGCCGCTCCGGATTGGCGGCGAGCAGCCGGGCGCAGGCGGCCCGGCCTTCGGCGCAGGGCGCGGCGGGCCCGCGGCCCTTCGCGCGCAGCCACCGGGCCTCCGCGTGGCACAGCTCCGCGAGGGCCAGGTCCACGGCGGGCAGCTTCGGGTTGAGGCGGCGGGCGTCCGAGAGGCGGGCCCGGCCCTTCCGGAAGGCCGGGAGCGGATCGCCGCCCTTCGCGACTGCCAGGGCGGCGGCTTCCACCGCCACCGCCGCGGCGTCCACCGTGTTCTGGGCGGTGCGGCCCTTCAGCTCCAGGAGCCGTTCCGCCTCGGCCTCCGCCGCCGCGAGGGCCGCCCGGCCATCCCGCCCCGCCAGCCGCTCGAGCCCCAGGGCGAGGGCGAGGAGCCGCACCTTCACCGCCCGGGCCTCGGCGTCCTCCGGATCCTGCGCGCAGCGGCGGGTGATGAGGCCGAGGGCGGCGGGGACGAGGCCAGGTTCGGCGCGTCCCTCCTCCAGGTTCCACTGGGCCAGGTCCGCTTGCAGGGAGGCGAGGTTTTGGAGGGTGTAGGCCTCCCCGGGATCGGACTTCAGCACTTCTTCGAACGTGCGGATGGCCTCCTGGAGGGCAGGCCGAGGATCGCCGCCCCGGGCCTTGGCCGCCTCGGCGCGGATGGACTGGAGCCAGGCGACGTAGCGGAGCCCCGCCGGCCGCGAGGTGCCGCGGACCAGGGCCGCGTCCATGCTGCGCAGGCCCTCCTGGATGTCGCCCTCGCAGGCTTCGCCCCGGTGGAGCTTCTGCTCCGCCAGGGTGCCGTAGACCGAGGCGCGGGTGCGCCAGGAGTTCATGTTGCCGGGCTCCACCTGGACCGCCCGGTCCGCCGCCGCCCGCGCCGCCTCGATGCGCTCGGGGGCGCCCTCTCGCCCCAGGCGTTCGGACTCCTGGGCGTAGAGGTAGAGGAAGCGCGCCTGCTGCTGCAGGAGCTCCCCCGCGTCCGGATTCACCCGCAGGCCCTCCGCCACGGCGCGCAGCCCGTTGTCCAGGGAGGGAAACTGGGCCAGGGGCCGCCCCACGGCCTGGGCCTTGGCGATGTTCCACCACCGCGAGGCCTCGAGGTAGTAGAGGCGCGCATCGCTGGGCGCGATGCGGAGGGCCTCGCGGATGGGGCCTTCGCCGGCGGCGCCCGGGAGGCGGTCGCGGTCCTCCGGGGCGGGGTCCCGCATCCCGGCGACGGCGATGAAGCCCTGGGAGCTGGATCGCCTCCACCATCCAGGGGGCGGTGGCCAGGGCTTCCCGGGCCTTCGCCAGGCCCCGCTCCGGGCGGCCCTCGCAGTAGGCGAGGAGGGCTTCCGCGTAGGCGGTGGCGGCGGCGTCGTCGGGGCTGGCCCGCCGCAGGTGCGCCGCCGCCGGCGCCCCCAGGTCCCGGGCCAGGCTGGCCTCCTGGGCGCGGCGGGTGGCTTCGTCCACCACGAAGCCCACGCCGAAGCGCTTCACCATGTAGAGGCTGGCGAGGGCGCGGCCCAGGTCCAGCTCCAGCTCCGGCGTGCGCAGACCGAGGGCGTAGGCCTTCTCCAGCTCAGTCCGGGCCTCCTCCCACCGCCCCAGGGCGAAGTAGCCCCGGCCCAGAGCATGGTGGCCCGGACCCTCCGCCGGCCGGCCCCCGGCGCCAATGCGCGCCTGGAGGCGGGCGAGGCGTCCCTCGATGACCGCCAGCTCGGGCCGCACGTCGTGGGCGGGCTGCATGCGCATGTAGCGCACGAGGGCCTCGATGCGCTCCACCTCTCCCGGCTGAAGTCCTGACATGGCGCGCCCGCGCCTGGAGGCGCCGGGGCCTGCAGGCCGAAGAGCACCGCCGTGAGGGCGATCCCCGCCAGGGCGAGGCCCGCGGAAAGGGCGATCCAGCGGTTCCGCGCCATCCACTTCCGCGCCCGGTAGGCGGGCGTCCCCTTCTTCGCCTCCACGGGCTCGCCGTCGAGGTAGCGCTGCAGGTCCTCGGCGAAGGCGAGGGCGCTGGCATAGCGGTCCGCGGGGCTCCGTGCCATGGCCTTGGCGAGGATGGCCTCCAGGTCCCGGGACAGGTCCGGGGCCACCATCCGCAGGGGCCGCGGGACCTCCCCCGAGATCTGCTCCAGCAGCTCGCTCTGGCTCGTGCCCCGGTAGGGCCACTGGCCCGACAGGGCCGATGTAGAGGGTCACGCCCAGGAGTAGATGTCGCTGCGGCGGTCCAGGTGGGCGCCCTTCCCGCCACCTGCTCCGGGCTCGCGTAGGGCGGCGTGCCCAGGGTGAGGTCCTCCTCGTCCCGGGAGCCTTCACTGCGGCCCACGCCGAAGTCGGCGACGAAGGCGTGGTGCCGCCGCCCCTCCCGCCGCTCCAGCAGGATGTTGCCGGGCTTGAGGTCGAGGTGCAGGAGCCCCAGCCGGTGGGCGGCGTGGATGCCCTCCGCCACGTCCCGCACGATCTCCACCTTCTCCCGCACCTCCAGGCGCTCGAGGGCGTGGTGGAAGGTCTCGCCGCCCACCAGCTGCATGCTGATGTAGGGAATGCCCTCCACTTCGGCGACCTCGTAGACGCGGCAGATGTGGGGATGCTCCACCTGGGCCTGGGCCCGGGCCTCCTTCAGGATGTGGTCCCGCCGCACCCGCACGCCCTGCTTCAGGAACTTGAGGGCCACCCACCGCTGCAGACGGGGATCGAAGGCCTTGTAGACGCGCGCGGAGCCCCCGGCCGCGAGGAACTCCAGGAACTGGTAGCGGTCCCAGGCCAGGTCCTCCACCAGCCGGAAGGTGTCGCCCCCGTCGCCCTCGCCGCGGTCCGCCAGCATGGTCCACGCGTCCGGCGGAGACCGTGGCCAGCTCCGGCACCCTGTGTCTGAGGCCCGCTCCACACCTCCCAGGCCAGGGAATCCACCAGCTCCCGGGAGAGGGCGCCGCGCTCCAGCAGGGCCTGGATCCGGGGGCCGAAGGGCGCGGGACCCGCGCCTTCCAAGGGGCTGGATGGCCTCCGGGGACTCGGGCGGGAGTCCCCTGGACCAGGCAGGGTTCAGGATCCTCGCGCTTCCAGTTCGGCGGGCGTCATCAGGGTTTACCTCATCAGGATGCCCGCCCGGCAGGAAGATTCGGGTTCGATGGCGTCCGCGGAGCGTCCGTCCCACGTCTCACCACCCAACCGCGTAGGCGGTGGCCAGGCGATGGCGGTCCCGGACCTCACGGGGTGAAGGCGGTGCCCAGGCCCTGCTTGAGGCCTGTGAGCGCCCAGAGCAGCGCCTCGCCGACGGTGTCGAAGTCCGCGTCCCGCACGCCGTAGCGGCGGTGCATGCGGCCCAGGTCCTCGAGGGTGGGGATGAGGCGCTCGGGGCTGTCCAGGGTGGCCACGGTGAACTGGAGGGCCTGCATCAGCTTCTTCCGCTGCTCCCGCAAGTCGGGGGGGAAGAGGGGGCGGAGGGTGGGGTCCAGCTTGAAGAGCTTGTCGTAGAAGAGGGCGGCGGCGGCTTCCTGGACGGGGAGGACCTGGAGCCAGGTGGCCTGGACGAGTTCGCGCTGGCGGCTGCTGAGCATGGGGACCTTTCGGGGCGGAGGGCGGGGCTAGTTCAGGGCGACGGATTCGATGCGGTCGAGCCGGAGGAGGACGCGGGCCCGATCCGGCCTGCGGACTTCTACGCTGGCGGAAAAGAGCCGGATGACCACGCCGGGAAAGGCCTGCCCCTTCACGCGGAAGGTGAGGGCCTTCTTCTCCTTCAGGCTGAGTTCGAGCAGGTCCTGGAAGGCGGGACCGGGATTCGCCTGCGCGCCAGTCCGGACCGCGGAGTTTTCCGGGGAGAGCCGGACCGGCGCCTTCGCGCGGGCTGCCGGGGCGAGAAGGGCGAGGAGGGCGGCGAGAATGGCGCGGGTCATGGGGTCTCCAGGGCGGAAGCCTCCTTCCGCCTTCCCAGGATCCGATCCCGCTGGTTTATCCCAAGTGCCAGTTATAGAATTCATGTCTAGACCACTTCCCCCATCCAAGCCATCCCGATCCCACCCGGAAGCCGCCATGCGCCTGCGCGACCTTGCCCTGAGCCTGGATGCGAGCCTGAAGGAACCCCTGGTCCTGCAGATCACCCGCACCATCGCCACCGCCATCCGGAACGGCCGGCTGAAGCCCGGGGTGGCGCTGCCGGGCTCCCGCCAGCTGGCGGAGGAGCTGGGGGTGCACCGCAACACCGTCATCGCGGCCCTGAAGGAGCTGGAAGCGGAAGGCTGGATCGAGAGCCGCCAGGGCAGCGGCACCTTCGTCTCCGAACGCCTGCCGGACCTCACCCCCTACCGCTGGGGCAAGGTGAAGAAGACCTCCACCCCGGCCCACCAGGCGGGCTTCGACATCCCCACCAACATGAACCCCATCACCGCGCCGGTGGTGGCGGTCATGAACATGGTCGAAGGCCTCCCGGATGTCCGGCAGGCCCCCACGGAAGCCATGGCCAAGGCCTACCAGCGGGCCATCCGCCTCCACGGCGACGAGCTGCTCCAGTACGGCGAGCCCAAGGGCAACCTCACCTTCCGCCGCACCCTGGCGGCCATGCTCTCGGAGCGCCGGGGCCTGGTGGTGGACCCCGAGCAGATCCTCGTCACCCGCGGCAGCCGCATGGGCCTGGACCTGGTGGTGCTCTCGCTGTTCCAGAAGGGCGGCGTGGTGGCGGTGGAGGACCCTGGCAACCGGGCGGCCTGGGAGACCATCCAGCAGAGCGCCGGGGCGACGATCCGGCCCATTCCCGTGGACGCCGAGGGCCTGGACACCGACGCCCTGGAGGCGCTCTGCCAGAAGGAGAAGGTGGGCATGGTCTACCTCACGCCCCACCACCAGTACCCGTCCACGGTCACCCTCAGCCCGGGCCGGCGCATGAAGCTCCTGGAGCTGGCCCAGCGCCACCGCATGGCCATCCTGGAGGACGACTACGACTACGAGTACCACTACGACAGCCGGCCCCTGCTGCCCCTGGCCAGCGGGGATCCCACGGGCCAGGTGATCTACATGAGCTCCATGTCCAAGCTCATCGCGCCCGGCGTGCGCCTGGGCTTCCTGGTGGCGCCGAAGGACCTCGTGGACCGCCTGGCGCGGGTGCGCCTGCGGATGGACTGGCAGGGGGACCGGGTGCTGGAGTGGTCCATCGCCGAGCTCATCCGCGACGGGGACCTCGCCCGTCACATCCGCAAGGTGCGCAAGCTCTACGAGGACCGGCGGGACTACCTCGTGGCGCGCCTGAAGGAGGAGATGGGGGATCGCCTCGCCTTCGACATCCCCAGGGGGGGCCTGGCCCTGTGGGCGAAGGGGGCCAAGGGCTTCGACATGGACGCCTGGATCCGGGAATGCCGGGTGCGGGGCCTCTTCCTCCACCCGGGCCGCCATTTCTCCTTCACGGGGAAGGATCTGGCCATGACGCGCATCGGCTTCGCGGACTTCGAGGAGGCGCAGCTGGACGACGCGGCCCGCCGGATGAACGCCGCACTGGTCCACGGGGAAGGTTGAGAACCGGTCCACCGGCCCGCCCGCCTGCCCCGTACACCCTGGAACCGCCCCGTCCCCGGAGGTTCCGGCCATGCACTCGCCCCTGCTCCGCACCCTGCGCCACCAGAAGCTCGATCTCCTGAACGACCTCGACCGGGTGCACGCCCTGGTGGAGGCCGGCGCCGTCCCCGCCTTCGGCGAGCTGCGCCGCTTCCGGATCCGGCTCATGGAGCGCCTCGCCCTCGAGGAGGCGACGATCTGTCCCGCCCTGGCCCGCGCCGCCCGCCTCCACCCCGACCTCGCCCGCCTCCTCGGCGACCACCTCCAGGACCTCGCCGCCCTCCAGGGCGCCGCCCACGGGTTCTTCGAGCGGTGCGGGAGGAAGGAGGGATTGGACGATCCCCTGCGGCGGGAGTTCGCCGACCTGGCGAAGGCGGTGAGGGTGCGGATCGATCGGGAGGAGCGATTGATCAGGCTGGTGTTCGAGTCCATGAGGCGGGAGGAGGGAGGCCGGCCATTCGTTCCGGCCTGAAGGCCGGGATCACGCTCCGCCCCGGATCAACCGCAGCTTCCCCGCCCGGCTCAAGGCCTTCACCGCCCGTTCCCGCTTCAGGGCCTGGCTCCGGCTGCCGCAACGCTCCATGTAGACCAGTTCCAGGGGTCCCCGCCCCCGGGTGTACTTGGCGCCCTGGCCCGCGCGGTGGGCTTCGACCCGGGCCTCGACGTCGAGGGCGATGCCGCAGTAGAGGGTGCCGTCGCCGCAGCGGAGGAGGTAGAGGTGCCAGTCCATTGGGAAGAACATACCGTTCGCCCGCGGCGATCGGGCGTTCGGACTGGTCCATGGGAAAAAGCCGAAACTGGTCCATGGGAGATCGGGATTCTCTTGGGAGGATGGGTGAAATCCCTCCAGGAGCCCTTCATGATCCGACCCTCCCTGCCCGCCCTCGGCCTCCTCGCCGCCGCGCTCATGGCGACCACCGGCGCCGCGACACTCCAGGCCCAGACCCACCTCGGCGTGCCCGCCAAGGACATGACCACCATCCAGGTGAACCTCATCGACGACGGCAGCGGCACGCTGACCAAGCTCTGGACGGAAAAGCGCTTCGGCACCGCCACCACGGTGACCGCGGAGACCTACACGCCGAGCAGGAAGGAGACCCTGGTCATCACCGACGCTGAATTCACCGTGTTCTG
>JBGASS010000062.1:0-9534 GCA_044229555.1 Holophagaceae bacterium | reverse complement strand
TGAGCTTGTAGGGCAGGTTCGCGCCCCGCAGGGCCTCCTCGAGCTGCCTGGACTGCCAGTTCGCGCGGTAGAGGACAGCCGTTTTCACGCCGGGGTCGTAGCGCCGGGCCTCCTGGATCCTCGCGACCACGTACTCCGCTTCCAGGCGCCCGTCGTCCAGCAGCTTGAAGACCAGCTTCTCCCCGTGGCCCCGGTCGGTCCAGAGGGTCTTCCCCAGGCGCTGGGCGTTGTTGGCGATGACCGTGCTGGCGGCGTCGAGGATGCTCTGCGTGCTGCGGTAATTCTGCTCCAGCTTGATCTGCACCGCGCCCGGGAAGTCCCGCTGGAAGTCGAGGATGTTGCGGATGTCCGCCCCGCGCCAGCCGTAGATGGAATTGTGGGTGACCAGGCCGTTGGCGATGTAGTTGTGGACGCCTTCGATGTCGAGGTCGAAGACGGCGGAGGAGAGAGCCACCTCCTCCACCTTTGCCACGGTGTCGAATGCACCCCCACGATCGAGGAGCGCCATGCCCGCCTCCACATCGCGGGCCAATCGCAGCCGAAGCGGGCGAGTGCCGAAGGCCGCATCCACGATCAGAGAGGCTCGACCGGACCGCGACAGCTCGCTCGCGATCTTGATCAGCGGCCCAAAGTCAGACGATGTCCACCGAGGTTGGCCTTGCCCCTCGATACCGTGTTTTCCATCCACCTGCCCAAGTGTTAAATGGGAAGCGGAAACCGGTACTGGTGCTTCATCAAGCCAATCCGCGAAGTGTGTGTGCGATGGCGTCGATATCACCTCTCGTCCAGCGTTCGTGAGCACCCTGATGCCCTGGCTCACGCCAGAAAGGCGACTGATCTTCAGTACCTTTGCTGATCGGAATTCACCGCTCCCATAGGCCGACCTGACCTCGTCACCCGGCTTCAACGTTTCAATGCGGCGCATGCTTCCGTCCGCCATCTCGATGTTGGTACCTTCCACCACGCACTGGTCCTCGTCCCCCACCACGCACAGGTTCCGATGGTGCTTCGCCAAATGCTGCACGAGCTTGTACTGGGCGTGGTTGGTGTCCTGGTACTCGTCCACGAGGATGTAGCGGAAGCGCTGGGCGTAGATCTCCTGCATCGCCGGATCGCGGAAGAGGCGCTCGGTGTAGAGCAGGAGGTCGTCGAAGTCGCAGGCCCGGTGGTTGCGCAGGCCCTGCTGGTAGAGGGCGTAGGCGTCCACGGCCTTGCGGGTCCAGGGATCGAGGGCCTCCTCGACGGCTTCTTCCGGCAGCAGGCAGCGGTTCTTGAAGTCGCTGATGAATTCCAGGACCTTGCGGGGGTGGAACTGCTTCTCCGGCAGCTTCAGCTCCGCCAGCACCTGCTTGAGGAGGCTCTTCTGGTCCGCGGGATCGAAGATGACGAAGCTGCGGCCCACGGGGGTGCGTTCCCCCTCCCGGCGCAGGATCCGCGTGCAGAAGCTGTGGAAGGTGCTCACCCAGAGCTGCTCCACGGGCACGCTGACCAGGCGCTGGACGCGCTCCCGCATCTCCTCGGCGGCCTTGTTGGTGAAGGTCATGGCGAGGATCGAGGAGGGATGGGCGCCGGCCTCCTCGATGAGCCAGGCGATGCGCCGGGTGATCACCGTGGTCTTGCCCGACCCCGCGCCGGCCAGGATCAGCAGGGGGCCCTCCGTGTGGACGACCGCCTCCTGCTGGGGCGGATTCAGTCCCTGCAGGAGCGGATGGTCGAGATCAGGCATCCGCCCAGTCTATCGGACGGATCTGAAGGCCGAAGCGCTGGCTATTGCGGAGGGTCCTGGATCCGCTTGGCGGTGCCGGGCTTGTCTCCATCCGCTGCCGGGGCGATGACCTTGCCCTTTTCCGCCTTCCGGGCGAGCTCCTTCACGATCAGCAGGGCGTCGGCCTCGCTGAGCTGCTCCTTGAAGGCGGGCATCACCTTCCCGAAGAAAATGCCCTTGCGGATCGTCTTGGCCATCTCGGCGTCGCTGCCCTTGTTCTCCTTGGGATCCGTGAAGTCCCGTCCCTTGAGCTTCTTGCCGTCGGCGCCCCGGGCCGAGCCGTCCACGCCGTGGCAGCGCACGCAGTTGGCGGCGAAGAAGGCTTTCACCTCCTCGAGGCTCTTCGGGGCGGGGGCCTGGGCCGCGAGCAGGGCCGGGAGGAGCAGCAGCAGGGGGACGCGCACGGAACACCTCATTTCTTGGCCGCCAGGGGGCGGATGATGTCGGAGACCATCTGCTTGCACTCGTCCTCGGTGAGCTGGCCCCGGAAGCCGGGCATGGAGCCCTTCCCCAGGAAGATGATCTTCACCAGGTCGCTGTCCTTCTGCTTCGCCTGCCACTTGGGGTCCGCCAGGTTGCGTCCGAAGAGCCGGGCCCCGTTGGCGGCGCGGCCGGAGCCGTCGGGCCCGTGGCAGGTGGCGCAGGTGCGCTGGAAGAAGGCCTTCAGGTCCCTGGACTGGGCCGCGGCCTGGAGGGTGGTGATTCCTCCCGCAGCCCCCAGCAAGGTGAGAATCTTCATCAAAGTCACGGCTGAGCTCCACAAGTCGGGCTTCGTCTACAATGCAGCAAGCGGCTTTGGTCTTTCAAGGTGTCCATCACGGAGGACCGACCGGCGGAGCGTCATTCCCTTGAACTGCCCTTGCCTTCCCGGAGACATCGCGTTGAAGCGTTGCGGCTGGCGCGGGGCTGGACCTGAGGCAGTCGGCGACCTGATCATGGGTTAACTTCCAGGAGCCATGATGGAGCCGACCGATGGCGCCTCTTCCGTTCACGATGCACGGCAACTCTTGCCCTATTACACCCTTCTCGCTCTGGCGGTTGCCGGGGCCCTGGCATGGCTGGGTTGGGGGCGGGCTCTCGGATGGGATGAAGTGGAGTTCACACGGGCAACGGAGTGGGTCCGGCAGGGCCGCGTGCCCTTCCGAGATTTCTGGGAACACCACACTCCCTTGTCCTGGTTCCTGATGGCTCCATGGAAGGCATTCTTCCAGGGCCCCGGGACCGGAACCGTCCTGGCTATGCGATGGGGGCAGGTGACGCTTTGGATCGGCATCTTCCTGGGACTGAACGCCTGGATGAAGGACCAGGGACTTCCGGCCTGGAGCCGACTCGCGACCCAGGCGCTCCTCCTGACAAGCCCGTTCTTTATGTTCTGGGCCCTCCAATACCGGATCGACGTGGCCGGCAATCTGTTTGTAGTGCTGGCCCTCCTGGCTTCTGCCCACCTCGATCGCGCGCGCTCCATGGGACTGTACTGCGGAGCGTGCCTCGGCTTGGCGGTCCTTGCAAACCTTCGCCTCGCACCCCTGGTCGGGGTGGGGCTTCTCGCCTTCCCATGGATGGACCTGGGTGAGCGTCGCTGGCGCTGGCGCGCCGGAGCCCATCGGATCTGGTACGGCTTCTCCATCGTCGTAGCCCTGCTGGCCCTTTACCTGGCGCTCACTCGTTCAGGAGCCCAATGGTGGCAGAACCTGATCGTGGACAATGCGCTCACGGATCGACTCGTGCAGTACCAGGAACCGAATTTCGGCAGGGTGGTGCTGATGCCGTTCCGGAACCAGGACCTCTCAGGCTGTCTCCTGCTTCTCGGCGGGGCCTTCGGCCTCCTGGCCTCCCTTCGCGGCCTCCGCAGGCCTGGGCTCCTGCATCAACTGGCACTACTTCAGGCGGCGAACATCTTCTTCGTGACCAGGATGAAGGTGAACTACCCCTACCACTTCCAGCTCATTCTTCTTTTTATGATGCCGTTCCTCGGCGAGCTCCTGTTGGCTTTCCGACGCTGGCGCCCCGGTCCTTGGGGCTCGAGGCTCCTCCTGATCGCCGCCGGGTTCCAGATGCTGCTCAACGTCACGGCCTTCGCAAAGCACCGTCAAAGCCGGTTGCTGGCCTACCAGGATCTGGTGATGCGCGAGGCGGATCGCGTGACGGAACCCGAGGAGAAGGTGCTGGACATGGTTGGATTCGCCCTCAACCGCGAACCTGCCTATCGCTACTGGTTCCTGGCCGTCAACATCCGGGTCCTCTCCATCTCCGGGCACATCGCCCCCTATCCCCTGAAGGAATTCCGGGACAGGCCTCCTCGGGCAGTGATCTACAATTGGCGAGGCTACAATTGGTTCCGGGAATGGCCCGAACTGGGGCGACACCTCGTGACCCACTACCTGCCGCGGCACCCGAACCTCTGGCTCCCCGGTTTGAGCGGACGGCTGGACGCGTCGCACCGAACCATGGATTGGGTGGTTCCCCGCTCCGGAGAATACCTCCTGGCGGGGTCCGCAGCCCTGGCGAAGCACCCCTGGTTCAAGGCCCCCCTCCACATCGGTTTGCGGGGAACCAACTTGGAGCGGGGGATTGAACTGGACTTGAATGGTATCCCCGAGGCTCCCGGCGAGGTGGTGGCCTTGACTCTCAACGGCAAGGGGCTGCCCGCTGGAACCCGGCGCGTGTCCCTCAAGCAGGGGGATCGCCTGAACGCGGAGCTTTCCTCGGAAGGCCCCGTGGGGCTCTTCGTGGTGGACGCCCACTGGCCGAAGCTGTTCGAGGAGGCTCCGCTCGGGGTCCACATGGATGAACTCTTCTTCGACTACTACAAGGACAACCGATGACCCCTGACGCCTTCATTGAAACGTACCTGGAGGAGACGGCGCGCATCGCCCGGGAACTCGATCGAGTCGCCCTGGCATCGGCCATCCGCCACCTTTCCGCCCTGAAGGCCCGTGGCGGGCGCCTCTTCATCCTGGGTGTCGGCGGGAGCGCCGGGAATGCCTCCCATGCGGTGAACGACTTCCGGAAGATCGCCGACATCGAATCCTACGCCCCCACGGACAACGTGAGCGAACTGACCGCCTGGACGAACGATGTAGGCTGGGAGGTCGTCTTCGAGCGCTGGCTTAAGACCTCGAAGCTGGAGGCCAACGATGCCCTGCTTGTCTTCTCCGTGGGGGGTGGCAGCGCCACCACTTCCCTCAACCTCGTGCTCGCCATGGAGCACGCCAAGGCCGTGGGCGCGACCATCCTGGCAGTGGTCAGCCGGGACGGAGGGCGGGCCCGGGAACTTGGGGACGCCACTGTGCTGATCCCTGTGGTGGCGCCGGAGCGCATCACGCCCCACGCCGAGGGTTGGCAGGGCGTGGTCTGGCACCTGCTGGTGAACGCCCTTGTCGCCTGCTGACGTCCAAGGGGGGGGATCGCCCGGTCGCTTCGCACCGTCCGACGCCATCTTCCTGGACCGGGACGGCCTCCTCAACGAGCTGGTCCTCTATGCCGACACGGGAGAGTGGGAGTCCCCGCGGGGGGTGGCGGATCTGCGGCTGAGGCCCGGCGCCGTCGATTTCGTGCGGGGGCTGAAGGCCCTGGGCCTGCCCCTCTTCCTCGTGTCCAACCAGCCCAGCGCGGCCAAGGGCAAGACCAGCCTCGAGGATCTGGGCCGGGTCCATGAGCGCCTGGCGTCAGGATTCCCCGCCAGCGCCTTCACGGAGGCCTTCTACTGCCACCACCATCCGGAGGCCGTGGTGCCGGAGCTGCGCGGCCTCTGCCCCTGCCGCAAACCAAGCCCCCACTTCCTCCGGACCGCCGCGGAGCGCCACGGTCTGGATCTCGCCCGATGCTGGATGGTGGGGGATCAGGACATGGACATCGCCTGCGGGAGGGCCGCGGGCTGCCGCACCCTCCTGGTGCCAAATCCGAATTCGGCGGCCAAGCGCGGCAGGGAAACCCCCGATCAGGTGTGCGATGATCTCGCCCAGGCCCTGCGCCTCATCGCGGGGCATCCCTGATGGAGCCGCCGGTGTCTCGAGACCTTCGCATCCACCTTTACGCCGACGGCGCCGACATCCAGGAGATGGTGGCCGCCCGCCGGGCCGACGTGGTCAACGGGTTCACCACGAACCCGACCCTCATGCACAAGGCGGGCATCACCGACTACGAAGCATTCGCCCGGCAGGCCCTGGAGGCCATCCCGGACCGACCCATCTCCTTCGAGGTCTTCGCCGACGCCTTCGAAGAGATGGAGCGCCAGGCCCGAAAGATCGCCACCTGGGGCGAACACGTCTACGTGAAGATCCCCATCACCGATCCCAGGGGCGCCTCCTCCCTGCCGCTCATCGCCCGCCTATCGAAGGCTGGCGTGAAGCTGAACCTCACCGCCATCCTCACCCTGGACCAGGTTCGAGGCGTGGCCGAGAACCTGGATCCGGCGGTGCCCGCGGTGGTCTCGGTCTTCGCGGGGCGCATCGCCGACACGGGCCGGGATCCCGAACCCCTGATGCGGGCCAGCGCGGCCCTCGTCGCCCACCTGCCGAAGGCCCAGCTTCTCTGGGCCAGCTCCCGGGAGGTGCTGAACATCTTCCAGGCCGAGGCTTGCGGGTGCCACATCATCACCGTCACCCCCGACATCCTGAAGAAGCTCGCCTCCATGCGGGACAAGGACCTGGCGGAACTCTCCCTCGACACGGTGAGGATGTTCGACGCCGACGCGAAGGCCGCCGGGTTCAGCCTGTGATCGTCACGCGCACACCCTTCCGCGTCACCCTGGGTGGTGGCGGGACGGACCTGCCCTCCTACTACCGGGAGCACGGCGGCTTCATCTTCGCCATGGGCCTGGACAAGTACATGTACGTGCTGGTGAACGAGCCCCAGGTGGGCGACAAGATCCGGCTCCACTACTCCCAGGGCGAGCTCGTGGAGAAGCTGGACGACCTGAAGCACCCCCTCGCACGGGAGGCCATGCGCATGCATGGCATCGCCAACCGCTTCGAGATCGCCTCCATCGCGGACCTGCCCGCCGGGACCGGACTGGGCTCCTCGAGCTGCTACCTCGTCGGACTGCTGAACGCCCTGCACCACTACAACCAGGACTACGTGGGCCTGAACCGGCTCGCCGAGGAGGCCTGCCACATCGAGCTGGAAGTACTCAAAGAGCCCATCGGCAAGCAGGACCAGTACATGGCCGCCTTCGGCGGGCTCACGGTGCTGGACATCGCCCCGGGCGGCGAGGTGGCCGTGCGCCGGGTGCCCATGTCCAGCTCCGCGGTGGCCGAGTTCGTGTCCAATACGCACATCTACTACACGGGCACCGAGCGGGACGCCAAGGAGGTCCTCGCCGACCAGAACGAGGCCATGCAGACGAAGGCGGCCCCCGCCCACGCCAAGGTCGCCGAGAGCCTCCACGCCATCAAGGACCTGGGCTACCGGATCCTGGAGGCCGTGGAGGCGGGCAACTTCGACCGCTGGGGCCTGCTCCTGGACGAGCACTGGCAGAACAAGAAGCGCCTTTCCGACAAGATCAGCTTCGGCCGCATCGACGAGATCTACGCCGAGGCCAAGGCCAGCCACCATGTGCTGGGGGGCAAGGTCATCGGCGCCGGAGGCGGTGGCTTCCTGATGCTCTACTGCCACCGCAACCACCAGGGCCTGGAGCGGCACATGGCCTCGCTGGGCATGCCGCGGCTCCACTACTCCATCGAGCCCGAAGGCACCAAGGTGATCACCCAGGCCGGGCCGGGCTTCATGAGCCGGCGGGGCGGGGCATGACCGGGCCGCGCATCGGCATCCTGGGAGGCGGCATCTCCGGGGTCTGCCTCGCGACCCGGGTGGCGGACTGCGAGGTGCTGGAGAAGGCCGGCCGCATCGGCGGCCTCTGCGGCTCGGTGCAGGACCGGGGCTTCACCTTCGACGCCGCGGGCCCGCACATCATGTTCTCCAAGAACAGGGAGGTGCTCGCGGAGATGGTCGGCGTCCTGGGGGACAACGTCCACCAGCGGCGCCGCGAGAACAAGGTCTGGATGAAGGGCTCGCTGGTGAAGTACCCCTTCGAGAACGGCCTCTCGGACCTTCCCAAGGAGGACTGCTTCGAGTGCATCCTGGGCTACCTTCAGAACCCGTGGACCAAGCCCCCGGAGAACCTGGAAGAGTGGTCCTACGCCACCTTCGGCGCCGGCATCAGCGAGAAGTACTTCCTGCCCTACAACCGCAAGATCTGGAACTGCGATCCCGCGCGGATCTGCCTCGAGTGGGTGGAGCGCATCCCCAAGCCCCCCATGGAGGACGTGCTGAGGTCCGCCATCGGCATCCCCACCGAGGGCTACGTCCACCAGCTCCACTTCTCCTACCCGAAGGCCGGAGGCTACGAGGCCCTGGTCCACGCCTTCGCGGCTCGGGCGAAGGGCCGCCTCCTCACCGGCCACGAGGTGCTCCGCGTCTCCGGCGGCCCCGGCGCGTGGCGGGTGGAGACTGCCCAGGGCGCGCGGACCTACGAGACCCTCGTCTCCACCCTGCCCATCCACGAGCTGGCGCGGGTCTGGGAAGGATTCCCGGCGGAGGCGCGGGAGGCCCTGGCGGGGCTGCGCTACAACAGCCTCATCAACGTGCTGCTGGGGGTGAAGGTGGAGGCCCGCCACCCCTGGACCGCCCTCTACGTGCCGGACCTGGACCTCCTCAGCCACCGCATCTCGTTCATGTGCAACTTCAGCGAATCCTGCGCGCCCGAGGGCCACGAAGCCATCATGGCGGAGGTCACCACCAACCCCGGGGACGGCGTGCACGAACTGTCCGACGAGGCGGTCATCGCCCGGGTGGTGGCGGACCTGGCGCGCATGGGCCTGGTGGACCCCGCCGCCGTGGTGCTGCGCCGGGCCCTCCGCTTCGAGTACGGCTACCCGGTCTACGACCTGGACTACTTCCGCACCGTCCAGCGCCTGCGAGGCGCCGTGGCGGCGGCCGGCGTCCACCTGCTGGGCCGCTTCGCCCAGTTCGACTACATCAACTCCGACGTGTGCGTGGAACGCGCCCTGAAGCTGGGCGCCGAGCTGGACCGTGGCTGAAGGGGCCCCCTACCTCTACTTCGAGGACCTGAACCAGGGGCTGCTGCGCCTCTGGAAGGGCCGCACGGACCTGGACGTGCTGGACGTGGGCTGCGGATTCGCCACCACGTCCCAGCAGATCCAGGCCCTGGGCAACCGGGTCACCGGCGTGGAGCAGAGCCAGGAGGCGGTGCCCGTGGCGCGCCAACGGCTCTCAAGGGTCGTCGAGAAGGACCTCCAGGACCTCGAGGGCGTGGCCGCGGCCCTGGGCGGCGCCGCCTTCGACGTGATCATCTTCGCCGACGTGCTGGAGCACCTGGCCTGGCCCCGGCCCGTGCTGGAGCGCTACCTGGCCTTCCTCAAGCCCGGAGGCCGCGTCCTCGTCTCCCTCCCCAACGTGGGGCTCTGGAGCGTGCGCCTGGCCCACTTCTTCGGGCGCTGGACCTACCAGGACACCGGCGTGCTGGACCGCACCCACCTGCGCTTCTTCACCTGGCGGACGGCCAGGACCATGCTCCGGGAGGCGGGGCTGCGGGTGGAAGGCGCGACGTCGAATCCCGGGCTGGTGCGCCCCTTCATCCCGCTGGTGAAGCGGCTGCTGGCGAAGCCCGACCCGACGGCGCCCCACGATCCCGCGGCCCTCCTCAACAGCCCAGCCTACGGGCTCTACCTCCGCCTGGTGCACCCGCCTGAGCGGCTGCTGGGGGCGCTGTGGCCCGGAGGCTTCGCCTTCCAGATGTTCTTCGAAGG
>JBGASS010000061.1:0-9535 GCA_044229555.1 Holophagaceae bacterium | reverse complement strand
TACAAGTGCCACGGCCGCGCCAACAACGACAAATGCACGGCTTGTCACCGCTAAGGGGCCGCACATGCGCATAGACACGTTCTCGATTCGCAGCGCCACCTCGATGGTCAAGGCCCTGGGTGTGCTCGCCTTCGCCCTGCTCCTCGGGGGCTGCTCGACCAGCAACACCCAGTCCACCCAGCTCAGCCCCAAGGGCGAACACCCGGCGGGCTGGCTGCAGACCCACTACGCCGATTTCATCAAGAACCCGGACCAGTGCCGCACCTGCCACGGCTCCACCACGGACCCGAAGGCCGCCGGCGGCATCGCCAACGTCAGCTGCTTCTCCTGCCATCCCCACGGCCCGAGCCATGCCGTGGGCTGGGCGGCCCCGGGCCAGCACGGCCGCCTCGGCGCCCAGGCGGCCCCGGGCACCACGGCCGGCTTCGCCTACTGCGCGAAGTGCCACGGCTCCACCTACACCAACGGCCTCGCCGTCTCCTGCCTGACCTGCCACACCAAGGCGCCCCATCCCAGCCGGCCCTGGGTGGGCACGTCCGCCTCCGCGCCCAGCCACGCCATGACGGACGCGGCCAACGCGCCCGAATGCGTCAAGTGCCACGCCAACGGCGCCAACTCGACCCTGAAGCCGACGACGCCGGCGCCGCCGGGGACGATCCCGGGCTGCTTCAACAACACCATGTGCCACGGCCGGAGCTTCTGATGCGCGAACCCCAAGAATCCCCAAACAAACCAACCATAGGAGGACAACGTATGCATCGCAAACCTCTGAAGGTGCTCTGCGGGTTGGTTGCAACCGCCGCTGCCGCCTTCCTGCTGATCAGCTGCCGGGGCTCCGCAGGCCAGACCGGGCCGGCCGGCGCGAACGGGACCAACGGGTCCAATGGAAGCAATGGGTCCAACGGCGCGACCTACGCCATCGACGCCACGACCTACACGCCCGAGGAGTGGGGCGAGCTCAGCCTGAAAGGCACGGTGACCAGCGTGAGCGCCGGCGCCTCCACCGTGGTGAACTTCAAGGTGACGGATGGCAAGAACGTCCCGGTGAAGGGGCTCGGGTTCACGTCCAAAGCCTCCACCGCCGCCTTCGCCGGCTACGCCAACATGGGGTTCTCCATCGCCAAGCTGGTGCCCGGGACCGGCGGCAGCCCGAGTACGTGGGTCAACTACATCGTGACCGGGAACCCCACCGCCGCGGCTCCCACGACCTGGGTCCCCGGCCGTCCCAGCACCGACAGCATCGGCACCCTGGTGGACAACGGCGACGGCACCTACAAGTACACCTTCCGCCGGGACATCACCCAGACCCAGGCCCAGCTGGACGCCTACACCTACACCGGCAACAACATCAAGGCCGACCTCGGTGACGTCAGCTACCAGCCCAGCCTCACCCACCGCGTCACGGTCTATGTGGGCGGCAACGCCCGGGGCACCAGCACCAACACCGCCGACGGCTCCAACAGCGGCGTCCCGGCCATCCGCGTCAAGTTCCCGGCGAACTTCTTCTACGATTTCATTCCCTCCACCGGCCTACCCGTCGGCGGCAGCAACGAGCAGCGCGAGATCACCCAGGTCTCGACCTGTTTCACCTGCCATGCCAAGTTCGAGTTCCACGGTGAGGGCCGCCAGGACACCAAGTACTGCGTCGTGTGCCACACCGATCAGCGCAAGTACGGGAATCCGGAAGCCACGACCACCCCGACGGGATATGACATCGTGGCCGGGCAGCGGAAGATCCAGAACCACGCCGTGGGCGACTTCGTCAACATGGTCCACCGCACCCACATGGGCGAGGAGCTGAAGAAGGATGGCTACCAGTACGCCGGCGTGTATTTCAACCACGTCACCTATCCCCAGGATCACCGCAACTGCGTGAAGTGCCACACGGCGAGCACCGCCACTCCCCAGGGCGACAACTGGTTCAACAAGCCCAGCCGTTTCGCCTGCGGCGCCTGCCACGACGACATCAACTGGACGACCGGCGAGCATCACCCCGGCGGCTCCGCCTTCGCCGACAACCAGTGTGCCCAGTGCCATGACGCCGCGGCCATCAAGAGCTACCACATCCCGGTGGTGCCTCCGAATCCGCTGAACGCATGGAACGTGGCGACCGGCGGCAACAACAACACCAATGCTTCCTACGTCGCGGCTTTCGCCAACAACCTGCCCCCCGGCGCCAGCAAGGTGACCTGGGATCTCAAGAGCCTCACCTTCAACACCAGTGGCAAGCCCGTCGTCGCTTTCCGGTTCATCAAGGATGGCGCGCCGGTGGTGTTCAACACCTACCCTGCGAAGACGGAGTTGATGGACAACTTCGTGGGCGGCCCGAGCATCTACGTCGCCTTCACCGTGCCCTACGACGGGATCCAGTACCCCGCCGACTGGAACGCCACCATCAGCACCTACCTGAAGAACATCTGGCGTGGTGACGGCAAGGATGCCAACGGCGGGAACCTGCAGGCCGCCGCCAAGGCGACGCTGACGGGTCCAGACGGCACCGGCTACTACACCCTGACCTTCACCGACGCCATCATCCCCCCCACCGCGGGCATGATCACCGCCGGCATCGGCTACACCTATGGCCTCACCGCCACCCAGCCCCTGACCCAGACCAACGTCCCGGGCTTCCCCTACATCCCCCGCGTGGCCAACACGCCCGGCACCGGCCAGGGCGGCCTCAGCGTTCCCGCCCCCAATGTCACCAAGATGGTGAGCGGCAGCCTGCCCGCCGGCTTCGACACCACCCAGGCCATCTCTCCGCGGCGCACCATCGTCACCACCGCCAAGTGCAACGACTGCCACGGGGCCCTGGGCGTCTTCACCGCCAAGTCCTACCACGCCGGCCAGCGCAACGATGCCCAGTCCTGCGAGTTCTGCCACAACGGCCAGCGGGTCAACAGCGGCTGGGGCGTCAACACCAAGGACTTCGTCCACGCCATCCATGGCGCCGGCAAGCGCGTCAACAAGTACTCGTGGGAAGCCTCCGCGGGGTTCAAGTACTGGACCATCACCTACCCGAGCGTGCTGAACAACTGCGAAGCCTGCCACGTGCCCGGCTCCTACGACTTCGGCAACACCACCAACGCCGGCGAAGTGCCCAACCTGAACTGGACCACCGTGGCCACCGGGACGGCGCCCAATCCGCTTCCCGTCATCATCACGGGCAACGAACCCATCCCGGGCACCTACTGGTCGCCCTTCGTGACGGCGGGCGCGGCCTACGGCACCGGCTTCTCCTTCAGCGGCAACACCGGCCTCTCCACCCCGGCGGCGCCCACCACCCTGGTGAGTTCCCCCTACGTCGCGGCCTGCTCCAACTGCCACGACACCCCGATGGCCCTCAGCCACATGAAGGCCATGGGCGGCTCCTTCTACGTTCCGCGGAGCAGCGTCATGAACGCCCAGACCGGCGCCCTCATCAACACCGAGCAGTGCTTCATCTGCCACTCGTCGGGCAAGGTCGCGGACGTCAAGCTCGTCCACATGAACTTCAAGTAACGTCCTGCCGGGCACGGTTCTCCGTCCCTGGAACGATTCCTGAAACACCCGAAGAGCCCAGGCGCGCCCCGCCTGGGCTCTTCCCGTTGAAGCCGGTCCGCGGGCGGGACTGTGATCCCGTCGGGCAGGGCCCGTGCGAAACTCGTCCACAGTGAACCGAGAGGTGATGGATGCGCTGCGGACTGCTGAACCCGACCCTCCTGGCCCTGGCCGTGCTCCTCGCCCCCGGCGCGCTCGGCGCCCAGGGCGCGAAGCCGAAGCCCGCGGCCCCGCCCGCGGATCAGGCCGACCTCAAGCCCCTGATCGCGGCCCAGTCCAAGGCCCGGTCCAAGGCCCTCAAGGCCGACAAGACCAAGCCCATCCCCGAGGCGAATAGGGTGGACATCAACGGCGCCTCGAAGGAGGAGCTCCGCAAGCTGCCGGGCGTCACCGACGCCTACGCCGACAAGATCATCGCCGGAAGGCCCTACCTCACGAAGATCCACCTCGTGACCCACGACGTCCTGCCCTTCGCGGTGTACACCGCCATCAAGGGGCGGATCATCGCCCGCCAGAAAAACGTGAAATAGGGGCGGTCGCCTTCCCGCTCGAGGTCCCTGCCATCCCTGCCGGAGGCTCCATGCGCCCCGCCCTTCTCCTGCCCCTCACGGGCCTCCTGTTTCCAGCCCCGCTGCCGGCCCAGGCCCTCCGCCACCCGCAGGTGGAGACCCTGGCCGCGCGGGTGGAGGCCGCCCGCATCCAGGCCACGGTGGCGAGGCTGGTGTCCTTCGGCACCCGGCACACCCTGTCCGATACGGTTTCGGAAACCCGGGGCATCGGCGCCGCCCGGCGCTGGCTGGCCTCCGAGTTCCAGGGGCTGGCGAAGCTGCCGGGCTCCCGCCTCCAGCCCCTGGAAGACCGCTTCACCGTCGAAGCCGGTCCACGGGTGCCCAAGGCCGCGGAGCTGGTGAACGTCGGCGCCGTCCTGCCGGGGACCGATCCCGGGCGCGCGAAGGAGGCCATCGTCCTCACCGGCCACTACGACAGCCGGGCCAGCGACGTGCTGGACGCCGGCGCCGATGCCCCGGGGGCCGTGGACGACGGCAGCGGCACCGCCCTGGCCCTGGAGCTGGCCCGGGTGATGGCGGCGGAGCGGCCCGCGATCACCGTGTACTTCGTGGCCGTGGCCGGCGAGGAGCAGGGCCTTCTGGGCTCGACCCGCCTCGCCGGGCGGCTGAAGGAGGAGGGGGTCAACGTCCTCGCCATGGTGAGCGTGGACATCGCCGGGAACACGGAGGGCCAGGACGGCGTGAAGGACAACGTCACCGCGCGCCTCTTCAGTGAAGGCGTCCCCGCGGCGGAGACCGAAGGCCAGAAGCGCCTGCGGGAGGCCGTGGGGGGCGAGAACGACGGCGGCGCCCGGGAGTGGGCGCGCTACGTTAAGCGCGTGGGCGAGCGCTACGTGGAGAACCTCGACTTCTGGCTCATGCTGCGCCGGGACCGCATCGCCCGGGGCTCGGACCACACGGCCTTCAGCCGGGCGGGCTTCCCCGCCATCCGCCTCAGCGAGACCCACGAGCACTACGACCGCCAGCACCAGAACGTCCGCGTGCAGGAGGGCCGCGCCTACGGGGACGACCTGGCCCACTTCGATTCCGCCTACACCGCCAAGCTGGGCCGCGCCCTGCTGGCGGCCGCCTGGCATCTCGCCCACGCGCCGGCGCCGCCGAGGGACGTGGTCCTGGGCGGCGCCGTCAGCCCGGACACGAGGCTGCGGTGGAGCCTGCCGGAGGATCCCCGCATCGCGGGCCTGGTCCTCTACCGCCGCCGCGCGGACGCCATCGCCTGGCAGCGCGTCAGCCTCCTGCCCAGGTCCGTGAACGCCACGCTCCGCAACGTGGTTCCGGACAACGAGGTCTTCGCCCTGGCCACGGTGGACAAGGAGGGCCGCGAAAGCCTGCCGGCCTACCCTGGGAAGCTCGAGTAGGGAAGCCCGGATAGGGCGGACTACTTCGTCCGCACCCCCATGAGGATGTAGGCCGGCTCGGCCTTCGCGCCGGCCTTGGGGATGGGCACCACGACCTTGGGGGAGAACATCTCGCCGTTGATGAAGACGGTGAGGGAGGCCGCCTCCGCGGGCATGAGGGTGGTGGTGTCGAAGGTGTCCATCATCTGGGGGGTGGAGGCCTTGATGTCGTAGCCGCCGCCCGCTTCCCGGGACAGGGCCTCCACCTGCTTGAAGCCCGCCCCCACGGACTTGATGCGGAGGTGGATGGTGCGGGCGTCCAGGCGTTCCACCAGCACCACGGCGCCGATGCCGGGCTGGGCCTTCAGCTTCGCTTCGAGGGCGGCGACGGCCTCGGCCCAGGGATCGGCCTGGAGGGCGAGGAGGACGGGCGCGAGCAGCAGGGCATGGATCATGGGAGCTCCTTGGATCGGGTGCTGGATGGCTCCAGCATGCCGGACGTTCCCGTCACTTCAAGGCCTTCAGCCAGGCGGCGAGGGGCGCCAGGTCCGCCATGGGGGTGTCGTCCCCGTAGCCGGCCATGGCGGTGGCGCCGTTCAGCTCCGCGCGGGGACGGGTTTCCCGCTTGAGCAGGTGGTTGGCGTCCTTCAGGTCGATCACCGGGATCCGGAATCCCTCCGGCAGGCGCTCCGGCCTCCAGGCCTGCACGTCCTTCTCCCCCCACGCCACGGCGCAGGGCACAGGGATCCGCTGGGCCAGGGCCAGGGGCTCCAGGTCGAGGGTGGCCTTCACGAAGCCCACGGACTCCTTCGCCATGAGGGAGCGCCCCAGCTTCGCCAGGTTCGGATAGACCTCCGCGCCGCCCTCCGGGGTGGCTCGGTTCGCGCGGATGGCGGCGAAGACCGCTTCCATGTAATCGAGGTTCGCCTTCGCGGTGGCCTCGGGCAGCTGCAGCTTCAGCTGGGCCTGGATGGTCTTCGCCATGCTCTGCCCCGGCAGTCCGAGGAGCAGCAGGGCGTCGGCGTCCGTGGCGGCCAGCAGGGACAGCAGGGCCCCTTCGCTGTGGCCGACGAGGAGCAGCTTCCGCCCCTTCGCCTCCGGCAGGGCCCGCGCCGCGGCCAGGGCGGCCCGGATGTCCCCGACCTGGGCGTCGAGGGAGATGTCCAGGGCCGGATCCTTGGAGCCGATGAAGCGCTTGTCGTAGCGCAGGCTCCCGATCCCCTGGCGCTGCAGCCAGGCCGCGAAGTCCCGGCCCCCGTAGCCCGCCGGCAGCAGGGGGTTCGACCAGTTGCGGTCCGTGGGCCCGCTGCCGGCCACCAGCACCGCGAAGTAGGATTGGCCCGCCCCGGCGCGGACGCTGGCCTTCAGGGGAAAGGCATTGAAGCCGGGGAAGGCGAGGTCGCGGTCCGGGGAGGCAAGGGGCGGCGCGGGCGCCTGGATGGCGGGGGGGAGCGGGAACAGCATGGGACCTCCACCTTCAGGATGCAGCGGAGGGCCCGGCGGTGCCGATCACTTCTCGATGAGCACCGGCGTCCCCAGCGGGCAGGCCACCCACAGCTCCTCGATGGCGGGATCCTCCAGGGCCACGCAGCCCCAGGTCCAGTCGCTGCCCGCCCCGTGGCCGTGGATGCCGACGATGCCTCCCAGCTTCGTGTCCCAGGGGGGGCGGGCCCGGCGGCGGTGGGCGGCGAGGATCGCGTCGTGCTGGGCGCGGGTGATGAGGCCGGCCTTCAGGCCCCGGGCTGCGTCCGGGGGGCCCGGGTAGCTGAGGCCGAGGAAGAGGTGGTACTTGCTGACCTCGTTGCGGGTGCAGACGTAGAGTCGGCCTTCGGGGGTCCGGAAATCACCCTCCCTTGCCTTGTCCCCTTCCGGGGCGAGGCCGAGGCCCACGGGATAGGTGGCGAGGCGCTTCCCGCCGGCCCAGAGCTCCAGGCGCCGCGCAGCCTTGAAGACATGCAGCTCGACGCGCGGAGCTGAGGCTGGGTGGGGTTGGCGGCGGCCGTCACGGCAGCCATGCACCCGAGGAGAAGGGCAAGGGCCCTCACATCGGATGCGCGAGCTTGAAGATGCTGAAGGACGCGCCGCCGGGCTCCTGCAGGGAGGCGAAGCGGCCCACCTTCTCGATGTCCATGGGCTCCTGGTGCACCGTCGCGCCGAGGGCCTTGGCCTTGGCGGCGCTGGCGTCCACGTCCTCCACCAGGAAGTAGGGGTTCCAGTGGGGCGGGATGTGCTCCGAGCCCGGCCAGTCGGGCGTGAAGAGGCCCGCGAAGGGCTGGCCGTCGCCGAGGTCGGCCTCCGTGTAGGTCATGCCGCCGCCGGTGCCCCGCTTGAGGTTCCAGCCGAAGAGGGCGCTGTAGAAGGCCTCCGCCCCGTCCAGGTCCCGGGTCATGAGCTCGCACCAGCAGAGGGCGCCGGGGGCGTTGAAGACGCCGGCGCCCTGGTGGGAGCCGGACTGCCAGACGGAGAAGACCGCGCCGCCGGGATCCTGGAGCACCGCCATGCGCCCGATGCCCTCCACGTCGAAGGCCCCCATGATCACCGTGGCCCCCAGCTCCTTCGCCTTGGCCGCGGCGGCCTCGGCGCTGGCCACCTGGACGTAGCAGGTGAAGTGGGGCGGGCCCATCTCGGGACC
Organism: Holophagaceae bacterium; assembly: GCA_044229555.1. Classification (GTDB taxonomy): domain Bacteria; phylum Acidobacteriota; class Holophagae; order Holophagales; family Holophagaceae; genus JADJVL01. The sequence continues at coordinate 1,460 of JBGASS010000061.1, read as the reverse complement.
GGCGGGGAAGCCCCCGCCCACGTCCAGCCCGCCCAGGCGGAAGATGGTGTAGCTGCCCATGGCGGCGGGCATGTCCTCGGACGTCCAGCCGAAGAGCCCCGCGAAGAAGGCCTTGGAGGCCGCCATGTCCGAGGTGGCCAGCTCGGTCCAGCAGAACTGTCCGATGGGTGCGCAGGTGGGTTCGGCCATGGCGTGCTCCTGGGAAGGGCGGTCAGGCTAGCAGGTGCACATGGGAGGCCTCAACGCCTTCCCACCCCGCAATGGAACGACCTACCCCAGCTGCCCCAGATCCTCCGGCCCGGCGATGGCCATGGTCGTCACCTCGATCCCCGCCTCTTTGGCCTGGCGCTTCACCAGGCCGCTCAGCACCTTGCCGGGGCCGAGCTCGAGGAAGGTGGTGACGCCCTCCTGCAGTAGCAGGGCCAGGGTGGCCTCCCAGCGCACGGCGCCGGGGATCTGGCGCAGGAGGCCGTCCCGTAGGGCTTCCGGATCGCTGACCAGCGCGGCGTCCACGTTGTTCACGAGGGGGCAGATGGGCGCCCGGAGGGCGAGACCCGCGAGGATCGGCGCCATGGCCGCCTGGGCGGGCTCCATGAGGGGCGAGTGGAAGGGCGCGCTCACCGGCAGCTTCATCATCTTGCGCCCGCCCCGCGCCTTGGCGGCCTCCAGGGCGGCGTCCACGGCCTCGGCGTGGCCGGCGATGACGATCTGGCCGGGGCCGTTGAAGTTGGCGGGCACGGCGATCTTCCCGGTGGCCTTCGAGCCTGCCTCACAGGCGGCCTGGACGTCCTCCGCGGACATGCCGAGGAGGGCCGCCATGGCGCCGACGCCCACGGGCACCGCCACCTGCATGGCGCGGCCGCGCTCGCGGACGGTCTGCACCGCCTCGTGGAAGGACAGTGCCCCGATGGCGACGAGGGCCGAGTACTCGCCCAGGGAATGGCCGGCGACAAAGTCGGGCCTGGGCAGCTTGTCCGCGTAGGCGCGGACCACCATCGTGGAGTGCGTCAGGATGGCGGGCTGGGTGTGCTCCGTGAGCTTCAGCTGCTCCTCGGGGCCTTCCGCCATCAGCCTCGAGAGCGGGAAGCCCAGGGAGGCGTCGGCGTCCTCCAGCACGGCCCGGGCCGCAGGTTCGGCCTCCGCCAGCGCCATCCCCATGCCCACGGCCTGGGACCCCTGCCCAGGAAACAGCCACGCGACCTTGCTCACGGATCACCTCGACAAAGAACCAGCCCCATCATCGCGCAGGAGCGGGGCCCTTGTCCCCGCCCGGCCCGCGCGGAACCCCGCTATTCCTTCGGCAGCAGCCCGGCGATGCCCGCCTGGATGCGCTCGCTCACCCGGCCTTCGTAGGTGCGCACGGCGGCGCCGATGCCGTTCTTCACCGCCTTGGCGTCGCTGCTGCCGTGGCCGATGACGCTGACGCCCTTGATGCCCAGGAGGGGCAGGCCGCCGTACTC
>JBGASS010000060.1:0-10879 GCA_044229555.1 Holophagaceae bacterium | reverse complement strand
CGAAGCCCGCGGCCATGAGGTTCATGCGTCCCAGCACCCAGCCCACGAGGCCCAGGCTCCACAGCATGCCCACCAGCAGCGGGATCACCACGAAGCCGTAGCCCGCCAGGGTGCGGAAGCCCAGCCAGTAGACCAGGCCGATGAGCACGAAGCTCAGGGCCATGCTGAGGAGGATCTCCCGGGTGAGGCGGTGGGATTCCCAGGCGGCGATGGCGTGGGCGCCGGTGGCCTGGAGGGCGAAGGGCCGGCCGGGGGCGGACGCAAGGGCGCGCTCGGCCTCCAGGAGGGTGGCGGAGTCCGGCAGGTCCCCCTGCGCGCCCTCGCCGAGCCAGGCCAGCACCCGGGCCGTCGCCGCCGCGTCGCCGCTGGGGAAGTCCAGCACCAGGGGCACCAGCACGAAGCGGCCGTCCTTGGTCACGAGGTACCCGGTGCGCAGGGAGACGGGGAGGCCCCGGCCCGTGTGCTCCGCCTGGGTCATCAGGGGATCCCTGGCGTCGAACAAGCCCCGCAGGTCCAGGGGGTCGAACTGGGCGAGCTTCGCCTGCAGGGGTTGGGGGGACATCAGGGCCCGGGCGGAGGCTTCCAGCCGGGCCTGCACCTGCAGGGGATCCTTCAGGGCTCCGAGGCGGTCGCCGAGGAGGCCCGGCGCCAGGGCGTAGAGGCCCTCGGTCACCAGGCGCTGGACGGCGCCGTCGCCCTCCGCCAGGCTGCCGGCGGCGAGGAGGGGCGGCCAGAGGCTGGCGCCCTTGGACCCCGGGACCGGCGCGGGCGCCACGAGGCGGCCTTCGCCGCCCATGCCGTTGAGGGGGACCTGGCCGCGGTCGAGGAGGGTTTCCACCAGGCCTTCGGCCCAGGCCTCCCGGGCGCCGAGGTCCGCATCGCCGCCTTCCGCCGCGAGGAAGAGGAGTTCCTGCCGGCCCACGCCGGCCTCCAGGCTGGCGCGCACCGCGGGGTGCTCCGTGGGCAGGAGGCTCATGAGGTCGAGGCGCCGTTCGACCCTCAATACCCCCCAGGAAAGCAGGAGCGTCAGGAGCGCGACGATCCAGCCGAGGATCCGGGGGCGGCGCAGGTGGAAGCGCAGCAGGGCGCGGAGCAGGCGCTTCAAGGGAACGGCCTCAGCCCGCGCCCGCCACGTCCAGCAGGCGCTGGAGCACGGGACGCAGCTCCACGCGCTGGGCGTGGGCGAGGCGGTGGAGCAGGCTCGTGTCGTCCAGCCGCGCGGGGGGGTAGGACTCCTGCTGCTGCAGGGAGTACGCGCCCTTCGCCGCCGTCAGAAGGGTGGGGCGGGCCTCGGCGTAGCGGTGGTCCAGGAGCTGGGCCAGGGCCCGCACCACCCGGATGTCCGAATCCATGCGGTCCCAGTCGTCCAGCACCAGGCAGGGGGCCGCCTGGAGGGGGGCCATGAGGTCGCGCTCGCTCATGAAGTCCACGTTCTGGTAGCTGCGCACGTCGTAGTAGACGTCCTTGAGGCGTTGGCTCAGCTCCCGGACCGACGCGAAGTGGCCGGCCTGCCCGGTGCGGGCGCACCAGGCCTTCAGGGCGGCGCTCGCCAGGCTGCTGCGCCCGCTGCCGGGCGGGCCGTCGATCCACCAGAGGTCCGCGGCGGTGCGGTCGTTGCGCGACCAGGACTGGAGCAGCTGGAGGCCCTGGGGCTCCTGGGCCGGGCGCAGGGTCTTCCAGGCCGGCTGGCCGTCCTCGCCCACGTGGCGGCCGCACTTGTGGACCAGGTGCTCCAGCTTGCTGGCCATCTCCGCCGAAAGGGTCTCCCGCAGGAGGGGCGTCTCCAGCAGGGTCTTCGCCCGGGCCAGGGTCTCCACCACCGCCTGGCGGGGATGGTGGAGCTTCCACCATTCCCAGAAGGATTCGAAGGTGGCGGCGGCGTAGCGCCCCGGGATCCCTCCGGCCCGGTCCTGGGCGGCGACCTCCCGGGTGCAGGGGCAGAGGGCGACGGGCTTCAGGGGATCGGGGTCCACGATCACGCCCGCGCCCCGGCACTGCGGGCAGTCTGGCCGGCCCTTCATGGCCTCGGGCTCCTGGCGTTCACGGCACGTCCCCCCGGAGGAACTGGCCCAGCACCTCCCGGCGGCGCTCGCGGATCTTCTGGAAGGCGCGCTCCTCGATCTGCCGCACGCGCTCCCGGCTGATGGGGGGATCGAAGGCGCGGCCGATCTGCTCCAGGGTCATGGGCTCGATGCCGTGCAGCCCGAAGTGCATGCCGAGGATCTTGCGCTCCTTTTCGGACAGGGTCGCCAGGCTCGCCTCCATCTGGAAGAGGAAGGACTCGTGGTCCAGGGTGGCCATGGCGGAGGGCTCCACCTCCTGCTCCAGGCTGTCGCCGACGGTGAGGTCCGTCTCCCCCATGCCCTGCTCGGTGCTCACGGTGCTGGTGGTCTGGTGCAGCAGCTGCAGGCGCTCCACGTCCTCCACGCTGAAGTGGCTGTGGTCGGCGATCTCCTGCACCGTGGGGTGGTGGCCCAGCTCCTGGCTCAGGCGGTTGGTCACACGGTTGAGCTGGACGAGGTGGCCCGCCACCTTCTGGGGCAGCCGGATCTTGGAGCCGTGCTCGGCCAGGGCGTGAAATATCGCCTGGCGCACCCACCAGGAGGCGTAGGTGAGGAACTTGTTCTCCCGCAGGGGGTCGAAACGCTTGGCGGCCTCGATGAGCCCGAGGTTGCCCTCGCTGATGAGGTCCAGGAGGTCCAGGCCCATGCCTTCGAACTTCCGCGCCTCCTTCACCACGAAGCGCAGGTTGCCCTCCACCAGGGCCCGCAGGCCTTCGGGATTGCGGTCGTCCTGCCACAGGTGCCCGTTCTTCCGCTCCTCTTCCGCCGTCAGCAGGGGCAGATGGCGGATGGAATCGAAGTACTTGTCGAGGGCGCGCTCTTCGAGATGCCGGAGGGGCACGGGGAGGCCTTGGAGGAAGGGAGGATCAGGATAGCGGGAGGACGGGAGGGGAAAGCGGAATCCTCAGGATACCGAAAGCCCGGCCGGATCCCCCTCCACCAGCACCGCGCGCACGGGGCTGGCGTCGGCCCCTTCGAGGCGCAGGGGCAGGGCGGCGAGGAGGTAGACGCCGTCGCGCACGCCGTCCAGCACCAGCCCCTCCAGGTTCCGCAGCCCCGTCTCCCGCAGGGCCTGGTGGCTCTCCAGGAGCTTGCTCTCGAAGGGGTCCACGGAAGGCGTGTCCAGGCCCACCAGGACGCAGCCCTGGCGGTGGAGCCAGCGGACCAGCTCCGGCGAGAGGCTGGCGAAGTCCTCGTTGAAGCGCTCCGGATCCGGGTAGGTCCCGGTCCGGAAGAGCACCCGCGGCGCCGTGATGGGCGTCGGCACGTGGGAGGGCAGGATCCGGGCGCCCCGGGCCACGTCCACGCTCACCACCTGGCAGGGGCCGAGGTAGGGGGCGAGGTCCAGCGCGCCGATCCCCTCGCCGTCCCGGGCGAAGTGGCTGGGGGCGTCGGCGTGGGCGCCGAGGTGGACCGTGGTGTGGATGCTGGAGAGGTCCAGGTTGGCGCCCTCCGCCAGGGCCAGGGCGACGTGGCGGGTGTAGGGCCGGTCCCCGGGCCACACCGCGAGGCGCGGGCTGATGAGGGGCGAGATGTCATGGATGCGGGCCATGGGGCGGCTCATTCGGCGGGGAAGGGGTCGGTCTTCGGGAGCTGGCGGGTGGGCTGGACGGGCTGCCCGGGGTTCGAGGCCCGCAGGGGCGTGGAGGGGCGCAGGGGCGGCGCCAGGCCCGCCTGCAGCTCGTCGGCGTCCTCGGGCCAGCCGCCTTCTTCCAGAGGCGCCAGGCGCAGGGCCGCCGCGAGGCGTTCCGCCCAGGCCAGGAGGGAGGGCGGCCGGGCTTCGGGGTACTTGTCCAGGGCCTGCTCGAGCTCCACGGCGGCGTTCCAGGGCAGGCCCCGCACCAGGTCCTGGATGGGATCGGGCCGGCCCTGGGCCACCTCCACCAGGATGTCGGGCAGGGCTTCCGCCTGCACCCCCCGCCGGCCGCTCAGGGCCTCGTAGGCCACCAGGGCGAGGGCGTACATGTCGCTGCGGGGATCCAGGGCGGCGCCGCGGATCTGCTCGGGGCTCATGTAGGCGGGCGTGCCCATCACCACGCCGGTCTGGGTGAGGCTTGCGTCCACCGCCATCTCCTTGGCGAGGCCGAAGTCCAGGAGCTTGAAACGCAGGCCCTCGGGGCCGGGGGCCACGAAGATGTTGTCGGGCTTGATGTCTCGGTGGAGGATGCCCTTGCCGTGCACCGCGTCCAGGGCCTTGGCGCACTGCAGGACCAGGGAGGCCACCTGGGCCGGGGTCCCGGCGCCGAAGGTGTCCACCAGGACGCGGATGGTGGCGCCCTGGAGGCGCTCCATGACCAGGTAGATGGTGCCGTCCTCCAGGACGCCGGTGTCGAAGATGCCGATGACGCCCTCGTGGTGGATCTGGGCCAGGGAGCGGGCCTCCTGCTCGAAGCGCAGGCGCTTGTCGCCGCTGTGGAAGTGCTCGGGCTTGATGGCCTTCAGGGCCACGGTGCGCGCCAGGCGCAGGTCCTCCGCCTCGAAGACGAGGCCGGCGCCCCCTTCGCCGAGCATGCGCTTCAGCCGGTAGCGGTCCGCGACGAGGTAGGGGAAGGGCCGGTCCGAGGCGAGGGCGGTGCCGTCGGCGGCGCAGAAGACCGTGGTCTGGTCGTAGCAGCGCCCGCAGTTGGCACAGACCTGCAGCACGCCCGCGCCGGCGTCCAGGAGGGCCTGGCGGGTGGCAGCCCGGCGGTCCGCGGCGCTCTCCACTTCGGCGCGCATGCGGGCCAGGTCGAGGGCGCCGCCCAGCTGCTGGGCGAAGGTGGTGACGAAGCGCTGCTCGGCCTCCCGCCACGGCGTGGTCTTGCCCCGCACCACCACCGCCGCCCGCACCTCGCCGGTCATGCCGCGGACCGGCAGGATGGTGTCGGCCCCCTCGACGAAGGCCGGCGGCGCCTGGGCCAGCAGTTCCACGCGTTCCAGGGCCGGGGGGTCCGAGGAGACCGTGGAAAGGCTGGCCAGGGAGCCCTCCTGCAGCTTCCACACGTCGAGGTGGGTGGCGCGCACGGCCTCCGCGATCTCCTTCGCCATCCCGGCGGACCAGGCGGCGGGATCCCGGAGGGCCTGGCCGGCGCTTTCGGAGAGCCGGTGGATGCGGTCCTGGGCCTCCTCCAGCTCCCGGGTGCGGGCGCGCACCCGCTCCTCCAGGGTGCGGTTCAGCTCCTCGGTCTCCGCGTGGGCACGGGCGTAGCGCTTGGAGATGGAGACCACCATGGCCACCAGGAAGGCCACGAAGCCGAAGGAGAGGGTGTTGTAGATGGGCCAGAGGCCCACCCAGTAGCCCAGCTCGTGGAGGGCGCCCAGGATGAGCAGCCCCATGCCCAGGAGGATGGTGCGGGCCTCGGGGTGGCCGCGCCGGGCCTCCATCAGGGTCACCACCGGCGCCAGCAGCACCACCGGCACGCCCCAGAAGGGGCCCACGTAGCGGGTGAAGGGGATGCTGATCTCCAGGGGGATGAAGAGGACGAGGGCGGGGACGATGAAGCTGGCCTGGTAGATCCGCAGCCAGCGCGGGATGCGCAGGCCGAGGAAGGGCCAGAGGAACTGGATGAAGGGGGGCGCCGCGGCCTGGAGGAAGAGCCAGGAGACGATGTGGGTGAAGCGCGGATGGCCGAAGCTGGTGTTCATCCACGTGGTCATGGCGACCTCGCGGAAGGCCATGCTGAGGGCGACGCAGCCGAACCAGAGGTAGCTGCGGGACTCCTTCCGCCGCAGCCAGAGCTGGATGTGGAAGAGGCCGATGAGGGTGAAGAAGAGGCACATGCCCCAGCGCTCCAGCTCGAAGCGCCAGATGGAGGCCCGCCACACGGCGTTGGCCTCCGCGGTGCGGGCCTGCACCAGCTCCCGGGGGCCCAGCCAGACGCGCCGGCCCAGGACGGGGCCGCGGGCGAGGGCGGCCATGTCCGGCGAGATGTCGCCGCGGATGGCCAGGAGGAGGGGGCCTTCCGACGGCGGGATCTCCACGAAGCTGAGTTCGGCGGAGTGGGTGAGGAGCTCGGGATCCAGAGCCCCGCGCGCCCACCAGCCGGCCGTTGGCGTAGACCTCCAGGGGGGCGTGGAGGCGGCCGAGGGCGAGGCCCAGGGCTGGCCGGGAGGCACGGGCACCCGCAGGCGGTACCAGGCCCGGCCGACGGGGAAGGCGGCCTGCCGGTCCCGCAGGTCCGGCAAGGGCTTCCAGCCCAGATCGTCCACCGTGGGCGAAGCCCAGGCGGGATCGTCCCCTGCTCCGGGCGACCCAGCCGGTGACGAGGTCTCCGCGGCCCGGCGGCGCGGTGGGGCTTGGCGGCGGGATCCGGCGCGCGCTGGGCGCGCAGGGCCCCCGCCATGAGGAGGATCAGGGCGGCGAGGCAGGCGCAGCGGGCGGGACGGGGACAAGGGGGAACTCCATCCCCATTGTGGGACCTTCAGGCCCGGGCGATGACCTTCATCTCGACGGCGATGGGGTCGGTAAGCCCGCACTTCCACCGTCGTCCGGGTCGCCTGGATATCCGCGAAATACTCCGCATAGACGGCGTTGAAGGCGGCGAAGTCCCGAGCCATGTCGATGAGGAAGCACTGGCAGTCCACCACCTTCTCCAGGCCGGAGCCGGCGGATTCCAGGATGGTGCGGATGTTCTCGATGACGGCGCGGGTCTGGGCGGCGGCGTCGTAGGGCTGGGGGTTGCCGGCCGCGTCGCGGATCGCCCCGCCGGGGATGGCGTCGGTGCCCGCCTGCCGGGGCCCGATGCCGCTTACGAAGATGAGGTCGCCTTCGCGCCGGGCGTGGGGATAGGCGCCCACGGGCTTGGGAGCGGCGGCGGTGCGGATGGCGCCGTCGCTTCCGTCTGGTGGCGCCTGGCTTGGTGGCTGAGGGCTGAAAGCTGAGGGCGCGGCCGCAGCCGTCGCGCTGAGCACGCCGCGGTCTCCGGCGAAGGTCACCACGTCCCTTCGTCGAACTCGCGGCTGAGGTCCTTGGCGGATTGGGCACCAGGCCCACCACCGCGCCGCCGCTGCCCCAGAGGGGGCCGTAGGCGTGGACGCTGCCGTCGTAGCCGTTGTGCTGGCCCATCGTCGCCGCCAGCCACCAGAAGGCCTTGCCCCGCTGCTCGCCGTGGGCCTGCTGGGCGAAATCCCTTGCCACCTGGCTCACGTCCTCGAGGCGGCCTTCGCCGAGCATCTCCAGGATCTTGCGGTTCCACTCGTCGTCCTTGGCGGAGTAGAGGCGGTCGTCCTTCGGGTCGATGCGCTTCGGAAAGACCCGGTTGCTGAAGGCGCTGATGGCGATGGCGACGGCCTTCCGTCCTGTGTTCGCCACGGCCTCCGCGGCCGCCTTGCCCCACACGATCGTTTCCGCCCGATCCGCGTACATGTTGCAGCCCAGGACACAGGCGGGGATGGCGTTGTCTGGATCCAAGAGCTTCAGCGCCTGGATGACGCCGCTGTCCAGGGGAAAGCCCTTGTACGCCACCGTGCGGGCGTGGAGGCCCCTGGATTTGGCGGCGTCTTCGCAGGCCTTCGCGAAATCCGCGTCCATGCGGAAGCGGTAGGGCATGGTGCCGAAGTCGTGGAAGTCCGCGTCCACGTGCACCCACTCGGGCTCGGGATCCGCCTGGATCTGGTGGCCGATGACGTTGATCCAGCTCGTGGAGTAGAGGAGCAGGAGGTCGGCGCCGGAGGCCTGGATCTCGTCCCGGGCCTGGTCGAAGCCGGCGCGGAGTTCCGCCCAAGCCGGATTCCGCTCGGGCGCAAGGAGCGGGAGCGGTTTGCCGGGGACGAGGTAGCCGCGGAGCATCATGCCGTCATTCATAATAAATTAGAGCTGAGTAGAAAGGAGTGCGTGAAGGCAAGGCCACACTACATCAGTGGGCTTTCTTCCGAATCGACTCCTTGTCTTGCAGGGGTTTCCCACAAAAGGGACAGAACAGGACGGCTTGGTCCATCCACGCCAACCCCTGTGGGGTGTTTCTATGAAAACGCTCAACTGGAGGACGCCATCCTCGGTCAGCTGGAAGGTCGATGTTCCGCCCTTGGCGGCCATCGCTTCCCGGAGCGCGACGCAGCAGGATCCAAATCTTTTCGCAGATTTCTGCGTCTTAGTCATGGCCTTCTGGCTATTACCTTGTAGTCGGGCTGAGTGCGATGCACGTTGCGAGGCTTGCGACCAGGAAGGAAACATTTAAGACTCCTGAATTTGAGTGGACGTGGGCTGGGGATGCCAGCCCACCACGGCGTTCCCCGTGCCGATGACGGTTCCGTAGGCGTAGACCTCCGCTGGAAAAGTCGGATGCCCCAGGGCCGCCAGCATCCAGGAGAGGCAGCCGTCCCGGCATTCGCTGAGGGCCTGGTCGATGAAGTCGGGCATGAGGTCCGTGAGCTCCTGCGTCCGCCCCTCCTTCATCATGCGGATCACCTTCATGTCCCAGAGGTACTGGCCGTGGTGGTAGATGTGCTCCTTCGACATGTCCTCGGGCAGCTCGGGCTCGGAAGTGAAGTGGCGGTGGCTGAGGCTGTTGGAAGCCAGCAAGACGGCACGCTTGCCGGACTTTTCGATGGCCCTCGTCGTGGCTTCGCCCAGCTTCTGCATCTCCGCTTCGCCCACCTCGTTGCTGTAGTCGAAGTAGGAGCTGTTGCTGGAGATCGCCACGATGGGCTTGGTCCAGTCCGGGTTCACCAGGTGGCAGCTGATGATGGTGCCGTAGTCCACGCGGAAGGCGGGGTTCTCCATGGGCACCATCTCCAGGCTGGCGGCGCGGCCCTCGGCGACGATGCCCTTCGCCAGCTCGACATCGACCTCGAGTTCGAAGTGGTAGCGGAAGAGATTGGGGAAGATGGGATCCACGCTCAGGCCCGACAGCTTCCGCACCGAGAGCACGTGGTTGCCCGTGCGGGTCTTCCAGTGGGGCGAGTGGACCACGAGCACATCGTAGTCCGTCTCCGCCAGCTTCCTCCGCAGCCGTTCGTAGCCCCAGCGCAGCCCTTCCCAGCCGCCCTCGGAGCGAGGCTCGTTCTGGGGCGGGTTCTCCGCGTAGACCAGGTGGGGCGGATGGGGGGCGAGGATGCCCGCGACGATCGATCCGGTGCTCATGAATCCCTCAATCCAGTTTCACGGTGATGGTCTTCGCCTCGCTGAAGAACTCCAGGCTCCAGCGTCCGCCTTCGCGCCCCACGCCGCTTTCCTTCACGCCGCCGAAGGGGACGCGCAAGTCGCGCAGCAGCCAGGTGTTCACCCACACGAGGCCGGTTTCGAGCTGCTGGGCGACGCGGTGGGCGCGGTTCAGGTCGCTGGTCCACACGCTGGCGGCGAGGCCGTAGCGGGTGCCGTTGGCCATGGCGAGGGCGGCCTCCTCGCTGTCGAAGGGATGGATGGTCACCACGGGGCCGAAAATCTCTTCCGTGGCCGTGCGGCAGGTGGCGCTCAGGCCCGTGATGACGGCGGGTGCGAGGAAGAAGCCGCCGGCGAGGTCGCCGGGCAGAGCTGGACGGCCACCTCCGCTACGAATCGTGCCGCCCTCTTCCACGGCCAGCTTGAGGTAGCCTTCCACCTTCTCGCGATGGGACGCGGAAATGAGGGCGCCTACCTTGGTGGACGGATCCGAGGGATCGTCGGGGACCCAGGCCTTGGCTTCATCCAGGAAGGCCTCCAGGAAGCGTTCGTGGATCGACCGCTCCACCAGGATGCGGGAGCCGCAGAGGCAGATCTGGCCCGTGTTTTCGAAGGCCGCCCGGACCACGCCCGCCACGGTCTTCTCCAGATCGCAGTCGGCGAAAACCAGTGTCGGATTCTTGCCCCCCAGCTCCAGGCTCAGCTTCTTGAAGGCCGGCGCGGCGGTGGCGGCGACGATCCGGCCGCTCGCCGTGCCGCCGGTGAAGCTCACGGCCTTCACGTTTGGGTGTTCCACCAGGGCTTGGCCCGCTTCGGGGCCGAGGCCGTGGATCAGGTTGAAGATGCCGGCGGGCGCGCCGGCCTCCAGGAACAGCTCCGCCAGCAGGGTCGCGGTGAGGGGCGTCAGCTCGCTGGGCTTGGCCACGGCGGTGTTGCCCATGGCGAGGCAGGGCGCCAGCTTCCAGGTCAGCAGGTAGAGGGGCAGGTTCCAGGGCGTGATGAGGGCGCAGACGCCGACCGGCGAGCGGTGCACCAGGTTGAGGGCTCCCCCCATGGGAAAACTTTCCTCACTGCGGAGCCGGGCTTCCCGGGCGAAGTGGCGGAGGTTCTGAATGGCTCTTGGAATGTCCAGGCTGCGGGCAAGGCTGATGGGCTTTCCCGCGTCCCGACTCTCCGCTTCGGCGAAGGCGTCGAGGCGGGCCTCCATCAGCGCCGCGATCGTCTCCAGCAGCTCCGCCCGCCCGCCCACCGGCGTGTGCGCCCAGGCAGGGAAGGCGGCCTCCGCGGCCCGCACCGCCGCGTCCACGTCCTCGGCTTTCGAGCGCGGGATCGTGGCGATCACCTTTCCCGTGGCCGGCGCGAGGTCGTCCAGCACCTCGCCGGCGCGGGCGGGGACGAAGTGGCCGGCAATGAAGTTCTGGAGGGGGCGCATGGCCTTCGATGATGGCGTCTCCAGCGGCGTCCATGCCAGGGAAAGTCCGGCACACTGAGGCCATGCGCCGCGCCGACCGCCTCTTCCAGCTCGTGCAGATCCTGCGCCGGGACCGCCTCAGCACGGCGGCGAAGCTGGCGGCGGAGCTGGGCATCTCGACCCGCACCCTCTACCGGGACGTGGCGGACCTGCAGGCCTCCGGCGTGCCCATCGAAGGGGAGGCCGGCGCGGGCTACCGCCTGCCCCGGCGCTTCGACCTGCCGCCCCTGATGTTCACCGTGGACGAGGCGGAGGCCTTGTTCCTCG
>JBGASS010000059.1:0-9689 GCA_044229555.1 Holophagaceae bacterium | reverse complement strand
CCACCTTCTGGTTCAATCTGACGGGCTGCTGCCTCTTCCTGGGGGCCGCGGGCAAGTCGGCCCAGATCCCCCTCTACGTCTGGCTGCCGGACGCCATGGCGGGCCCGACGCCGGTGAGCGCGCTCATCCACGCGGCCACCATGGTGACTTCGGGCCTCTACATGATCGCCCGCCTGAACTTCATCTACGTCCAGGCCCCGGTGGCCTCGGACCTGGTGCTCTTCGTCGGCGCCCTGACGGCCCTCTTCGCCGCCTCCATGGGCCTGGCCCAGTACGACATCAAGAAGGTGCTGGCCTACTCCACCGTCTCCCAGCTGGGCTTCATGTTCATGGGCATGGGCGCGATGTCCTACACAGCGGGCATGTTCCACGTCTTCACCCACGCCGCCTTCAAGGCCTGTCTCTTCCTCGGCTCCGGCTCCGTCATCGCCGCCTGCCACCACGAGCAGGACATGCGGAACATGGGCGGCCTGAAGGACAGGATGCCCTGGACCTTCCGGTCCATGCTGATGGCCACCATCGCCATCGCGGGCATCGCCCCCTTCTCCGGCTTCTTCTCCAAGGACGAGATCCTCTGGAAGGTCTTCGAGCACGGGTTCAAGGGTGAAGGCGGCTTCTACTTCGTCTGCTGGGGCATGGGCATGATCGGAGCCTTCATGACCGCCTTCTACATGATGCGCCTGATGATCATGACCTTCTGGGGCGAGTACCGGGGGGCGGGGAACGATCCCTACGGTCTCACGGTGCCCAGCGAGGCCCATCATGGCGACGACCACGGCGACCACGGGCACGGCGACCACGGGCACGACGACCACGCCCACGCTGCGGCGGACCACGGGCACCACGATCATGGCCATGGGCACGACGGCCACGGAGACCACGGCCACGGAGACGGCCCCAGGGAAGTCCCCTGGAACATGTGGGTGCCGGTTTTCATCTTCGCCTGCTTCGCGGTGGTGCTCGGCTTCCTGAACTACCCCCACAGCCTCCACAAGGTGCTGCCCATCGTGCCCGAGGAGCTGTTCAGCCACTGGCTGGAGCCCCTGCTGTACCAGATCCGGGCGCCGCACCACGGCGAGCACGCCATCCCCGCCATCGAGTACGGGCTCATGGCCCTCGCGACCTTCCTGTGGGCGCCGAGCGCCATGGCCCTGGCCTGGGTGATCTACGGGCAGGACCCCTCCTGGTCCCGGGCCAAGGCCTTCGTGAAGCGCTACCCCGAGCTCTACGAGTGGGTGAACGCCAAGTACTACGTGGACGAGTTCTACGAGGCCCTGTTCATCGGCCCCATCAAGCGCCTCAGCGCCCAGCTCTGGAGCTTCGACACCTGGGTGGTGGACGGCATGGTGAACGGCGCGGCGCGCTTCACCCTGCTCTGGGCGGAGGCCAGCTACTGGTTTGACGCCAACGTCGTGGACGGCGCGGTGAACCTGGTGGCCTGGCTCATCCAGCAGGTGTCGCTGGGCTTCAAGGCCCTGCAGAGCGGCCGGGTGCAGAACTACGCCTTCGTGATGTTCCTGGGCTTCGTCGTCTTCGCCGTCTGGAAGTTCCTCGCCTAGCCCGCCTGATTTCGCGTTCCTGATTCGTTGAGTTTGGAGTCCCCATGAGCACGATGACCTTCCTGATGCTGGCGGCCACCTTCCTGCCGCTCCTCGGCGCCCTCGCCATGATCGGGGCGCCGAAGGAGAACCGGCGGGCCTTCGAGGTGGGCGCGGTGGCGGTCACCCTCGCCAGCTTCCTCCTCAGCGTGCCCTTCTGGTTCCAGGCCATCGGCTCCCTCCAGGGCAAGATGGACGCGGTCCAGTGGGCCTGGACCACGGACTGGATCCCCTCCATGGGGGTGAAGTTCAGCGTGGGCATGGACGGCATCAGCCTGGTCCTGTGGCTCCTGACCACCTTCCTTGGACCCATCGCCGCCGCCTGCTCCTGGGGCAACATCGACGAGCGCTTCAAGGAGTACTACGTCTGGCTGCTGGTGCTGCAGACCTCCATGCTGGGCGTCTTCATCGTCCAGGACATGTTCGTCTTCTACGTGTTCTGGGAAATCATGCTGGTCCCCATGTACTTCCTCATCGGCATCTGGGGCGGCCCCCAGAAGCTCTACGCCGCCATCAAGCTCTTCCTCTACACCCTGGGCGGTTCGGTGCTGATGCTGGTGGCCATCCTGGCCATCTACTTCCTGCAGCACAAGGCCACGGGCACCTACGACTTCTCCATCCAATCCTTCCAGGCCATGGCCCCGGTCATCGCGCAGCAGTCCCGCAATTTCCAGATCCTGATCGCGCTGGCCTTCTTCATCGGCTTCGCCATCAAGGTGCCCATGTTCCCCTTCCACACCTGGCTGCCGGACGCCCACGTGCAGGCGCCCACCGCCGGCTCCGTGATCCTGGCGGGCGTGCTGCTGAAGATGGGTACCTACGGCTTCCTGCGCTTCATGCTGCCCATCGTGCCGGACGCGACGAAGGAGCTGATGCCCTGGCTCATCGCGCTGGCCATCATCGGCATCATCTACGGCGCCCTGGTGGCCATGATCCAGAAGGACATGAAGAAGCTGGTGGCCTACTCCTCCGTGAGCCACCTGGGCCTCTGCATGCTGGGCATGTTCGCCCTCAATCCCAACGCCATGAAGGGCGCGCTCTTCCAGATGGTAAACCACGGCATCTCGACGCCGGGACTCTTCCTCGTGGTGAGCGTGGTCTACGAGCGGCGCCACACCCGCATGATCGCGGACTACGGCGGCCTGTCGAAGACCATGCCCGTCTACGCCACGATCTTCATGCTCATGACCATGAGCTCCATCGGCCTGCCGGGCCTGAACGGGTTCATCGGCGAGTTCGCGATCCTGGCGGGCACCTTCCAGACCTGGCCCTGGGCGGCCGTGCTGGCCACCACTGGCATCATCCTCGGGGCGGCGTACATGCTCTGGATGTACCAGCGCACCATGTTCGGGCCCCTCAACGCCGTGAACGCCGAGATGGCCGACCTGAGCACCCGGGAGATCCTGGTCTTCGCCCCCCTGGTCGCCGCCGCCTTCTGGCTGGGCCTCTACCCCCGGCCCCTCATGAACCTGCTGGAAGCCCCGGTGGCCAAGCTCATCGTCCAGACCAACCCGGACTTCTACAAGGCCGAGCGGATGGCGGAGCTGCAGCGCAAGGCCGCCGAGGTGGGCATGCGCGGCATGGCGGCCCCCGCGGAAGCCCATGGCGCCCAGGCCGAGGGCCACGGCGCGCCTGCCGCCGGCGCCCACGCGCCCGAGCCCAAGCCTGAGCCCCAATCCGAGCATGGGGGCCACTGATGAACGGCTTCGCAGCTGGACTCTGGGAGTCGGCGCTTGCCAGCGGCAAGCTGATCTGGCCCCAGATCTTCCTCACCTTCGTGGCCACGGTCATGCTCTGGCCCGCGGACCTCTTCGTGGAGAAGGGCCGCAAGCACGTCTGGGCCCCCATCACCATGGTCATCCTGGCCCTCACCGGGGGCCTGATCTACCTCACGGAGCCCGGCCAGGGCTTCAACGACATGTACAAGGTGGACGGCCTCACCAAGGGCTTCCAGGCCCTCATCGTCCTGGCGGCCTTCCTGGCGGTGCTGCTCTCCCAGAAGCTCCTGGACGCCCTGCGGGAGCAGACCGTCGAGTACTACGCCCTCATCCTCTTCAGCCTGGTGGGCATGCTCACCCTGGTGGGGGCCACGGACCTGATGACGGTCTACTTCGCCATCGAGCTGATGGCCATCTGCGTCTACATCCTGGTGGCCTACCTGCGGGACCAGAACCGGGGCGTGGAGGCGGGCCTCAAGTACTTCCTCCTGGGCGCCTTCAACAGCGCCATCCTCCTCTACGGCATGTCCCTGGTCTTCGCCGCCGTGGGGGGGACCACCACCAACCTGGCGGAGCTGGGCCGGCTGCTGCCCGTGGTGCCCCGGTCCTCCAGCCTGCTGGTCTTCACCGGCGTGCTGATGGTGCTCATCGGCATGTGCTTCAAGGTCGCCGCGGTGCCCTTCCACATGTGGAGCCCCGACGCCTATGAAGGGGCACCCACGCCCATCACCGCCTTCATGTCCACGGCCCCCAAGGCCGCGGCCATGGGGGCCTTCCTCCGCCTCTTCGGCACCGCCTTCGCCGGGGTGAGCAGCGACTGGGCGCTGCCCCTCAGCTACGTGGCCGCCGCCAGCATGATCCTCGGCAACATCGCCGCCGTGCGCCAGCAGACCATGAAGCGCCTCCTGGCCTATTCCTCCATCGCCCACGCCGGCTACATGCTGCTGGGCGTCCTGGGCAAGGGCGTGGACAACGCCCAGGCCGTGTGGCTCTACCTGCTCACCTACCTGGTGATGAACACCGGCGCCTTCGCGGTGGTGATCATCCTCCAGGGCAAGGGCGAGGGGGAGCGCATCGAGGATTTCCGCGGCCTCGGCAAGCGCCGCCCCTTCCTCGCCTTTTCCATGATGATGTTCCTCCTCAGCCTGGCCGGCATCCCGCCCCTGGTGGGCTTCTTCGGCAAGTTCTACCTCTTCAAGCTGGCGGTGGAATCGGGCCTCACGACCCTGGTGGCCATCGCCCTCGTGACGTCGGCCATCAGCGCCTACTACTACCTGGGGGTGGTGAACCAGATGTACTTCAAGGATCCGGCCCCCGCCCCGGAGGGCGAGGACGCCGCCGAGCCCGAGGCCCTCAGCACCGGCATGGCCCTCATCGTGGGCGTCACCTGCGTGCTGACCCTGGTGGGCACCCTGGCGGGCCCCTGGCTGGTCAACACCATGGTCCGGATCTCCTGGATCTGATTTCGGATAGCCTTCTCGCGCGGGCTCCGGACCCCCGGACCCGCGCCGTTTCTTGGATGGGCGGATGATCATCAGGCCGGGGAAGGGGGACGCGGATCCCAGGGAGCGGGCCCTGTGGGGCGACCTCATGTCCCTGGGACTGGTCTTTCCCATCGCCATCCTCCTGGGCTGGTTCCTGGGCAAGTGGATCGGCGGGAAGCTCGGCCACCCGGAGGCCGGCAGCCTGGTCGGCCTTTTCTGGGGCGTGGCCACGGGCTTCTACGAGCTGTACAAGGTGACCCTGAGGATGAACCGGAAGCAGGGGCCGGGTTCCGGCGACGGGACCGGCGGGGGCCCGGATGACGGCGCCTGATCCCGGCAGCGGCCTGCTGCGGCGGGTCACCCTCTGGCACCTGCTCCTGATTCCGGCGGGGACGGGGACCTGGGCCTGGGTCCTGGGGCGGGAGGCCGCCCTGGCCTTCGTCTTCGGCGGCCTGATCAGCCTGGGCTTCTGGACCCTGCACCGCTTCCTGGTGGCCCGGATGCTGACGCCGAAGGTGCGCCTGCGCTGGTTCTACGCCTTCCTGGTCATGGGAAAACTCGCGTTGATCGCCCTGGCCATGCGTGGGATCATGGATCGTTTGCCCCATCAGGGCGGGCCCTTTGCATCGGGGCTCGCGCTCTTCGCGGCGGCCATCCTCCTGGAAGCGCTGCGGCTCACCTTCTCGCCCAAGAACACCGGGGACTGAGGCCATGGAACACCACGCAAGCGAACTCGCGAAGTTTCTGACGGACCTGCTCCACCTGGCGCGGATGTCGGATCCGGGTTTCGCTCACGGCATGCCCCTGTCCTTCCTCGAGCGCTACGACCACCTCCTGAACGCCCTGCTGGCCGCCCTCACCGCCATGGCCATCACCGGCCTGGTCCGGGCTCGGCTGGCCCGGGTCCCCGGCGGCCTGCAGCAGACCCTGGAGTTCGTGGTGGGCGGCCTCAAGGGCATGATCCACGACAACATCCACCACCACCCGGACAAGTACCTGCCCTTCATCGGGACCATGGCCCTCTTCGTCTTCTTCAACAACCTCTTCGGCCTCATCCCCTTCCTGAATCCCGGCACCAGCAACTGGAACGTCACCCTGGGCTCCGCCCTGGTGGTCTTCTGCTACTACAACTTCCAGGGCATGAAGGAGCAGGGCTTCTTCAAGTACTGGGGCCACTTCGCCGGCCCCATCTGGTGGCTGGCGCCTCTCATGTTCCCCCTGGAGCTGCTGGGCCTCTTCAGCCGCATCCTGAGCCACAGCCTCCGCCTCTTCGGCAACATCGCCGGCGAGCACGTGGTGGCGGGCATCTTCTTCGCGCTGATGCCCCTCCTGCTGCCGGTGCCTTTGATGTTCATGGGCCTCTTCTTCGGCCTCATCCAGACCTTCGTCTTCACCATGCTGTCGGTGATCTACCTGAGCGGCGCCGTCGCCACCGACCACTGATCCGATTTTCTTCCCCGGCCTCTGGGATTCCGAACCCCGGGCGCCCCCCACACGGAGTTTCACCATGAAGAAGTTCCTCACCACCGCCTTCCTCTTCACCTTTGCCGTCGCGGCCTTCGCCCAGGGCGCTCCCGAGGCCGCCAACGCGAGCTTCTTCTCCGGCAAGTTCCTCGCCCACTTCTCCCTCGCCATCGCCGCCGCGGGCTGCGGCCTGGGCCAGGGCAAGGCCGTGGTCGCCGCCTGCGAAGGCATCGCCCGCAATCCCCAGGCCGCCGGTGACATCCGCACGACCATGATCATCGGCCTGGCCCTCATCGAGGCCCTGGTGATCTACTGCCTCGTGGCCGCCTTCGCCATCAAGTAGGCCAAGGCTGTTCAGGCTCGAAAGGGCGCCCGGAAGGGCGCCCTTTTTTCGCCCCCAGGTTTTCCTTGCATCCCGCCAACACCCGCTAGGCCGTTCCTGGCACAAGCGACTGTAGGGGATTGGCCAGAAAGTCGCTGTCCACTCCCCAACAGTCGCTAGAATGGGCCGCTGTCTTTGATGATGCGACATCCCCTGCCTTTCCCGCTGCCGCCGGAGGTCACCCGCGTGATCCTCGGGGGGGAGAGCCCCATCGATCTGGAGGGCCTGCGGATCCACAGCTACGAGGAGGCCCGGGAGTTCGCCCTCAACTACGGCTTCGACCTGGACATCCTGAGCCAGCGGGCCCACGTGATGCGGGTCTTCGAGGACGCCCTGAAGTTCATCAGTACCGTGCTGCTGGAGGGCTCGGACCTGAAGGTCCCGAACGCCTTCTACGAGCTGGAGGACCCCCACGTCCTGCTGGTCTGGGCCTCCGAGCGCCCGGGCACCGGCGGCCACCGCTCCGAGGAGGCCCGCTGGTCCTGCGTGGTACTGCGGGTCATGCATACCCTCTTCCACGTGGACCACAACGTGAACCTGCGCTTCCTCCCGGAGATCCAGCGCCAGGTCTTCGAACCCTACGACCGCTTCCTGGACCAGCGGGCGGATGGCACCTGGGTCCTGAAAGGGGCCTACGAGGTCGCTCTCATGGCGGTGGAGCGCAAGGAGAACAAGGACCGGAACTCCATGCTCCTCAAGATGCTCCACAAGCCCGAGAACGTGGCGGAGACCATCTACGACCAGATCGGCATCCGGCTGGTGGCCGAGGACCGCCTGGGAGTGCTGGAGACCATCCGCTTCCTCCTGGACCACCACGTCATCATGGCCACCAGCATCAAGCCCTCGCGCTCCCGGAACCTCATGATCAACCTCCCGGCCCTGGAATCCTGGATGGACGGCCTGCCCCCGGCCTTCGAGCTGGCCGCCATCGGCCCGGAGGAGCGGCGCCGTCTTTCGGAGACCCTGACCCTGAGGGCCCGGGAGGAGCACCCGGAGAATCCCCATATGAGCCGGGACTATTCCGCCATCCAGTTCACCGCCCGGACCCTGATCCGCCTGCCCAGCCCCGCCGCGGGGGTCCTGGGGCTGATCCAGAAGCGGGTCCAGGACCTGGGGGATCCGGGCCTGGGCGGCCTCCTTGGAATTCCTGAGTTGATCCAATCCCAGGAAGAGTTTACGTTCTTCTTCGCACACGAAGTCCAAATCATGGAGCGAACCGGGTTCCAAAGCTCGCAGTCGGGGCCAGCCTCCCACGCGGAGTACAAGCTACGACAGCGATCTGCGGCACGACGGCGCGTTCTTCGGGGCATACTGAGGGAGGAGGCACCATGCTGAACATCCAGACCCGACAGGAGGGCAGCGCCTCGATCGTGACCATCCAGGGCAAGGTCAACTTCGAGGTGACCGCCCAGTTGCGGGACGTGATCCGCGATACGGTGGCCAGCGCCCAGCCCAAGCTCCTCGTCATCAACCTGGAAGGCGTGAGCTTCATCGACAGCTCGGGCCTCGGCCTCCTGGTGGCGGCGCGGAACAGTGTGGACAAGAGCAGCGGCAAGCTGCACCTCTGCTGCCTTCCGGCGCAGGTGAAGAAGACCTTCGACCAGACCAACCTCACGAACTATTTCTCCATCTTCGCCACGGAGCAGGACGCGCTGCGCGGGGCATGAGCGTGATGCCTGCACCGCCCCAGCCGGCGGGGACTGGCGCCGGAGCCGGAGGCGGGATGAACAAGGGCGTGGTCCTGGTGGTGGACGACGAGGCCCCCATCCGGGACATCCTCGGCTTCTACCTCAAGCGGGCCGGCTTCCACGTGCTGATGGCCGAGAACGGCCGCAAGGCCCTGGAGGAGATGGACAAGATCCAGCCCGACCTCATCATCTCCGACCTGCGCATGCCGGAGCTGAGCGGCGACGAGTTCTGCCGGACGGTGAAGGGGAACCCGGTCACCCGGGACATCTACTTCGTCCTGGTCTCGGCCCTGGACGGCAGCGTCAACAAGATCAGCGGCCTCAACCTGGGGGCCGACGACATGATCAGCAAGCCCTTCCACGCCCAGGAGGTGATGGCCAAGGTCGAGAGCGCCTTCCGCATCATCGCCATGCAGAAGGAGATCAAGCGGCAGAATTCGGAGCTGACCCGCTTCCAGGACCGCATGAACGCCGAGCTGGCCCTGGCGGCCAACCTGCAGATGGGCCTGCTGCCCTCGCTGCCGGGGCGGGCGCCGGGCATCCGCTACACCCACCGCTACCTGCCCGCGGACGGCATCGGCGGCGACATCTACGCCATCACGCCCCTGTCGGACGGCACCGCGGCCATGATGATCGCCGACGTGAGCGGCCATGGGGTGACCGCGGCCCTCATCAGCGCCATGGTGAAGACCTCCTTCGAGAGCCATGTGCGCCTCGGCGGCGGCCCGCTGGACTGGGCCAAGGGGATGAACCGGGACATCTCCCTGAACACCCTGCCCGAGCAGTTCGCCACGGCCCTGGTGGCCCAGCTGGACCCCAAGAACAATTCCATGTGCTACGTGGTGGCGGGCCACACGGCGCCCATGCGCATCCGGGGCGGCATCGGCGGCGGCCTGCACCGCCCGGAGCTGCTCCCGGGCAAGGGCTTCATGCTGGGCATCGACGAATACCTGCCCTTCACGGAGCAGTGCGCCCCCTACGAGGCCGGCGACCGCTACATCTTCTACACCGACGGCCTGGTGGAGGTGGAGCGGGTGGACCGCACCTTCCTCGCGGAGGAAGGCCTGGTGCGCCTTTCCAGCGAACTGCCAGAGGACCCCGACGCCGCCGCGGGCCAGCTCGTGCGCCAGGCCCAGGAATACAACGCCCCCAACTATTTCGGCGACGACGTGACGTTGGTGGTGCTGGACCGGCTGTCCTGAGGGGGGCGGCAGATCTGGCGCGCATGGCCGGGGGATAGGAACCCCGCATCGATCAGGGCTTGAAGTCGGGTTCACCCAGGGCTTGGCTTTCGATGGGGACGGCACGGAGATGGGCGCGTCGACCCAGGCTGCCGCGCTGGCGCTTGGCCGTGT
>JBGASS010000058.1:3192-11364 GCA_044229555.1 Holophagaceae bacterium | reverse complement strand
GGAGATCCTCCAGGCCGCGCAGCGCTGCCTGGAGGATCGCCTCGCGCCGGAAGCCCTGGACGAGGCCGCCTTCCAGGCCCGCCTCTGGACCGGGGACGCCCCGGACGTGGATCTCCTGATCCGCACCTCCGGGGAGCTGCGGGTCTCCAACTTCCTCCTCTGGCAGGCGGCCTACGCCGAGTTCTACGTGACCGAGACCCTGTGGCCGGACTTCCGGGCCGCGGGCCTGCGCGAGGCCCTGGACGCCTACGCGCAGCGGGAGCGGCGCTTCGGCGGCCTGTGAGTTTCGCGCGTTGTGAGGCAGGATGGTGACGATGAAGCCCAAGAAGACCCCGAGCCCGAACCCCTCCCACGAGGCCCCTCCGCCCGCCGCCAAGCCCCGGCTCGACCGGAAGAACCTCGTCGTCCGCGTTGGAACCGCCCTCGTCTTCGCGGTCTTCTTCCTCTCCCTGCTCTACTTCGGCGGCGATACGGCCTGGGGGCGCTACGCCTACCTCGCCCTCATGGCCGGCAGCATCTTCCTGGGGGTGCGGGAATTCACCCTCATCGGCCGGAAGATGGGCTTCAACCCCGCCCTGATCCCCGCGGTGATCACGGCCGAGCTCCTGCTCCTGCACTTCACGATCGACCGGGGGAACGTCGCGGATCCGCGCCTGCCCTTGTGGCTGGTCCTCGTGGCGGGGGGCCTGGTGATCCACTTCGGGGCGCTCTTCTACGACAAGGAGCTGGAGAAGGCCCTTCCCAGCCAAGCCATCACCTGGCTCGCGGCCCTCTACATGGGCCTGGGCCTGGGCTTCCAGCAGAAGCTGTTCCAATTCGAAGGCACCCTGCCCAAGACCGGCAGCCGCCTCATCCTCGCCCTCTACATCATCGTGTGGTTCGGCGACACCGCCGCCTATTTCATCGGCAGCACCTTCGGCCGTCACAAGCTGGCGCCCCGGGTCAGCCCCAAGAAGTCCTGGGAAGGCGCCGGCGGCAATCTGGCGGGCAATCTGGGCGGTGCCCTCCTCATGAAGTATTCGGGGGTCTGCCCCGAATGGAGCCCCCTCTACGCCCTGGGCCTCGGCCTGGTGCTGGGCCTCGCGGGCCAGCTCGGCGACCTGGTGGAGAGCACCTGGAAGCGCAGCGCCGGCGTGAAGGACAGCAACGTGGGCGTCTCCATCCCCGGCCATGGCGGCATCCTGGACCGGGTGGACAGCCTGGTCTTCGCCGCCCCCCTGATGTACGCCTACATCCTCCATGTCCGCTAGGTCAGGACCCCCGGGATTCCGCCGCGTCGCGGTCCTCGGCTCCACGGGCTCCATCGGCACTTCCACCCTGGACGTGGTTTTGGCCCATCCGGACCGGCTGGCGGTCGTGGCCCTGGCCGGCGGCCGGAACCGCATGACCCTGAAGGCCCAGGCCGAACGCTTCCGGCCGAGCCTGATCTCCGTGGCGGAGGAAGGGGACGCCCGCTGGCTGGCCGCGGAGCTCTCCTACGGTCCGGACATCCACTGGGGCCCGGAGGGGCTGAAGGCCTGCGCCCTCCATCCTGACGCCGATACGGTGATGGCCGCGGTGGTGGGGGCGGCGGGCCTGGAGTCCACGGAGGCGGCGCTCCGCGCGGGCCGCCGGGTCTGCGTGGCCAACAAGGAGTCCCTGGTGGTGGGCGGCGCCCTGATGAAGGCCGCCGAGGCTGCCGGCGGGGGCGAGCTCCTCCCCGTGGACAGCGAGCACGCCGCCCTGCACCAGCTCCTGGACGGCCGGGCCCCTTCCTCCATCCGGGAAGTGCGCATCACCGCCAGCGGCGGCCCCTTCCGGGACTGGCCCCTGGAGCGCATCCGGCGCGCCACCCGGGAAGAGGCGCTGAACCATCCCACCTGGAAGATGGGTCCGAAGATCACCATCGACAGCGCGACGCTCATGAACAAGGGCCTGGAGGTCATCGAGGCGGCCGTGCTCTTCGGGCTCTCGGCGGACCAGATCAAGGTCACCGTCCACCCCCAGAGCCAGGTCCACGCCATGGCGGGCTTCCACGACGGCACCTACCAGCTCCAGGTCTGCGCCAACGACATGAAGCTGCCCATCCAGTACGCCCTGCTGTACCCGGACAAGTGCCCGGGGCCCGCGGCCCCCTACGACTGGGACCAGGCCCGGGCCTGGACCTTCGAGCCCCCGGACCTCGACCGCTTCCCCTGCCTGGGCCTGGCCTTCCAGGCCCTCCGGGCCGGGGGGACCGCGCCCGCCCTCCTCAATGCCGCCAACGAGGAGGCCGTCGCCGCCTTCCTGGACGGCCGCATCGGCTTCTGGGAGATTCAGGGCTGCAACACTGAAGTGCTTCAGACACTTCCCGCCACTCCGGCCAGCTGCCTTGGAGACCTGTGGGATGCGGACCGGCGGGGAAGGGATCAAGCTAGGGGATGGCTCGCGTCCCGCGGCCCTTCCGGAGTCCCATGAAGTCCTTCGCCGTCGCCCTGTTCTCCCTCCCCGCCGCCCTCCTCCTCGCCGGTTCCAGCCTCCAGGGCTGGGCCCTGGCCGCCCTGATGATCGGCGCCCTCATCTTTTTCCATGAGCTCGGCCACTTCACGGTGGCCAAGTGGATGGGCATGCCCGTGGAGGTCTTCTCCCTTGGCTTCGGGCCCCGGCTCATCGGCTTTAAGTGGCGGGAAACCGATGTCCGGCTCGCGGCCCTGCCCCTGGGGGGCTACGTCAAGCTGGCGGGCTTCAACCCCGAGGATCCCGAGGCCGAGGATCCCCACGGCTTCCTGCGCCAGCCCACCTGGAAGCGCCTGCTCTTCTTCAGCGGTGGGATCCTGGCGAACCTGGCCACCGCCTTCGTGCTCCTGACCGCCATCGGGGTCCACCTGCGCACCCAGGAGCCGACCAGCATGAAGGTGGTCGAACTCGTGAAGGGTTCCGCCGCCGAGGCCGGAGGGCTCCGCCTGGGAGACGACGTCAAGCGCATCGCCGACTTTCCCCTGCCGGACACCCCATGGAACGCAGTGGTCAACCACATCCAGAGCCACGCCGGACAGCCCATTCCCTTCGTCGTGAAGCGGGATGGTGCCGAGCTGCGGCTGGAGCTGGTGCCAAGGCTGGAAGGCGGCAAGGGCAAGCTCGGTTTCCTATCGAACCCCGGCGACCCCGTGGCCTCGGGCCGGGCGCTGACCTTCGGGGATTTCCGGGACGGCCTGCGCTTCGGCCTCCTCCAGACCTGGGACAAGGGGGTGGAAATCACCCGAAGCTACATCCGCCTTTTCACCTTCCAGACCAACGTCAAGGAGCTCGGCGGCCCCCTGACCATCGTTCGGGTCGGGAAGGACGCCGCCCAGGCCGGCTGGATCGCCTACTTCTTCATCACGTCCTTGATCTCAATCAACCTGGCGGTGCTCAATGCCCTGCCCATCCCCTTCCTGGACGGCGGCCACATGGCCATGCTGGTCTTCGAGAAGGCCAGGGGCCGGGACCTCAGCATCGCGGTGAAGGAGCGCATCCTCACGGGCGGCGCCATCTTCCTGGCGGCCCTCATGGTGCTGGTCTTCGCCATGGACATCTGGAAACTGAAGCACTGAGGGCATGAGCCCGGCTTCCTGCCAGAGAGCCGGGGCCTCCACCGCGTTTAGTGCGCCCCGGCGTGGGCCAGCAGGCGATGCCCGCTCACCATGCAGGTCTTGTGCTCGATGTGGTGCACGAACTCGTGGCGGAACTTCTGCAGGATGGAATCCATGGGGCCGCAGGCGGCGTCCCCGAGGGCGCAGAGGGTCTTGCCGGCGATGTTGGGGGTCATGGAGGCCAGCAGGTCCAGGTCCTCCATGCGGCCCTGGCCGTGCTCGATGCGGTGCAGGATCATCTCCATCCAGTTGCAGCCCTCCCGGCACGGCGTGCACTGGCCGCAGCTCTCGTGGGCGTAGAAGCGGATGAGGCGCAGGCAGGCCTGCACCATGCAGGTGTCCTCGTCCAGGACGATGACGCCGCCCGATCCCGCCATGGAGCCGGCGTTGCGCACGGCGTCGAAATCCATGGGGGTGGAGAACTCCTTCTCGGCGAAAACGGGCGCCGAGGCGCCACCGGGGATCACCGCCTTGATCTTCTTGCCGGTGCTGGAACCGCCGGCCAGGTCGTTGAGGATGAAGTCCAGGGGCAGGCCCAGGGGCAGCTCGTAGAGGCCCGGGCGCTTGATGTGGCCGCTGAGGCAGAACACCCGGGTGCCGGTGTTCTTGGGCGTGCCCAAGCGAGCGTACTCGGCGCCGCCCATGCGCAGGATGGGCGCCACGGCGGCGATGGTCTCCACGTTGTTGATGGTGGTGGGCGCCCCGAAGACACCCTTCGCCGCGGGGAAGGGGGGCTTCACCCGGGGCTCGCCGCGGCGGCCCTCCAGGCTGTTGAGCAGCGCGGTCTCCTCCCCGCAGATGTAGGCGCCGGCGCCCCGGTGCACCAGGATCTCCAGGTCGAAGCCGGAGCCCAGGATGTCCTTGCCCAGGTAGCCCTTGGCCTTGGCCTCCGCAATGGCGGCCTCCAGCTCGATGAGCCAGAGGAACTCGCCCTGCACGTACACGTAGCAGGTGTTGGCCTGCATGGTAGGCGGCGATGACGCAGCCCTCGATGAGCTGGTGGGGTTGTACTCCAGGATGGCCCGGTCCTTGAAGGTGCCGGGCTCGCCTCGTCGGCGTTGATGACGAGGTAGCGGGTGAACTTCTTTTTTCGGGCGTGTCCTTGGGCATGAAGGACCACTTCAGCCCTGCAGGAAGCCCTGCGCGCCGCGGCCCCGGATGCCCGAGGTCTTCACGTCCTCGATGACCTCGCCCGGCGCCATCTTCAGGGCCTTCTTCATGCCCACGTAGCCTTCGTGCTTGGCTTCGTAGACGGCGAGGGCCAGTTGTCCAGGTCCTCTTGGCGCCCTGGAGCATGAGGTTCGGGTATTTGGCGGAGCCGGCTTCAAAGGTGTAGCGCTGGTGGTCGGGCTTGGTGCGGAGGGTGGCCATGGTCATCTCCTACTTCGCCCATTCGCGGTACTCGCCGCGCCTGCAGCCTTCGAGGATGGCGTCGAGCTTCGCCTCGTCCACGTCCTCGTCATAGATGTCGTGGTTCACCTGGAGGCAGGGGCCGCTGCCGCAGCTGGCCAGACATTCCACCTCCTCCACGCTCCATTCGCCATCCGCGCTGGGTCCTGCGCCCGGCGCCACGCCCGTGCGCTCGGCGACCTTCTCCAGGAGCTGGGCGGCACCCCGCAGGGCACAGCTGATGTTGGTGCAGACCTGGATGTGGTGCCGGCCCACGGGGTGCTTCTGGTACATGGAGTAGAAGCTGGCCACGCCGAAGACATGGCCTTCGGGGATGGAGAGCGCCTTGGCCACGGCCTTCATGGCGTCCAGGCCTGTGAAACCGAAGTCCCGCTGGGCGATGTGGAGGGCCGGCAGGGTGGCCGCCAGCTTGTCCGGGTATTTCGCGGCGATGGCCTGGATCTCCTTCACCGCCTCGGGACTGAAGTCCTTCAGATCCGTCTTCGGGAGGCGCTCTCGGGTGGCGAGGGGCTTGTCGGAAGTCTCGGGCGACGGGGATGGTTCATGGCGATCTCACGGGAACCCCTGAGTTTACCCAGGTATCAAGGCCCAGTCCGTCACCAACCTGACCGGGAGAACGGCCCCGCAGAGCCGCTTCCTGGCCTGGTGGAGGACCTACTTGGCCGGAGCCGCCTCGGGCTTCGGACGACCTTGACCGCTTCGTCGTTCAAGGTGATGTCCACCAGTCGCTCAGCATGGTGCCGCCGCTGTCCAGGACCTTGTTCCAGAGGACGCCGAAGTCCTTGCGGTTGAGCTTTCAGGACGCCGTCCACGAAGGGCCCGGACGCCCATGGACGAGGCCTGGGTGCCCAGGTTCGTGATGGGGAACGTGATCCGCTTGGTGACGCCGCGCAGGGTGAAGTCGCCGGTGACCTCCAGCCGGCCCTTCGCCACCTCCTTCACCGCTGTGCTCTTGAAGGTGATGGTGGGGAACTTCTCCACGTCGAAGCAGGTTGTCCGCCTTCTTGCGGTGCTTGTCCCGGTTCTCGTTGTCCAGTTGATGGCGACGTCGATGGCCGCTTCCACCGAGGACTTGTTGATGTCCTGCCATCCATCTGGGATGAGGCCCTTGAAACTTCTCGCGAAGCGCCCCGGAGTTCGACAGGAAATGGCGGACCTTGAAGCCGATCTCCGAGTGGGTGGCGTCGATCCGATACGTGTCCCCCGCCAGGGCGGGCAGGGTCGAGGCGGCGAGCATGAGGGCCAGGGCATGAAAGCGGGATTGCATGGGGTCTCCGTGAATTAGGTGTTACAACATCTATATTGTAGAACCGGTGATTCCGGGCACAAGGGTCCCGATGCCCGGAGGGCTACGATACCTGGACCGCCATGCATCTCCGCGAAGAACTGCACATCTCCAAGCCCCTGGACAGCGGGCACGAGGTGGCCTTGTCCCTGCTGCTGACCCGGGAGTACGTGAACCGCCTCTTCGAGGAGCAGATCTTCAAGCCCTCGGGCCTCACGGACCAGCAGTTCAACCTCCTGCGCATCCTGAAGGGCGGCCCCGAGGACGGCTACCTCATCAAGGACCTGCGCTGTCGGATGATCTACCGCTTCGCCGACGCGCCCCGGCTGGTGGACCGGCTGGCCGGGATGGGCCTGGTCGAGAAGACCCCCTGCCCCATGGACCGCCGCGGCGCCCGGGTCCGGCTGACTACCAAGGGTCTGGAACTGGAGGCCGAGCTCCGGGGCCGGCATGCGGCCCTGTGCTCCCGCCTCGACCGCTGCCTCTCCGCCGCCGAGCGGAACACCCTGCTGCTCCTGCTCGAGCGGCTGCGGGACGATTACCGGGCGAGGCTGCAGCCTCCAACGAAAGCCATGGCGAAGCCAGTCAAGAAACGAGTTCGCAGGCCCAAGGCGCCTGGCGTCTCAGGCTCGAGTTGATTCCGGAAACATCCGGCCGAGTTCATCGCGGACCTGTTCTATCACGGGGGACCAGTCCCCGATGCTCTCCTGCCGGAAGAGCCGATGGCCCGGGTACCACGGAGAGTCTGCGCGGTCCCTCATCCACCGCCACTCCCAAGAGCGCGGAAGCATCAGGAGGACGGGCACCCCCATTGCGCCAGCCAGATGGGCCACCCCGGTATCCACGCAGACCACCGCATCCAATTGGCGGATGATGCCGGCAGTTCCCAAATAGTCGGTGACGTCGGCCATGGGGTCCGTCCAGGAGCCTTTCACCATTGCAGCGTCCAAGGCGGGCCAACCCTTTTGCAGGTTCACCCAGTGAATGCACTGCAGCGACAGAAGGGGCTCGATGTCGGTGTGCGACATCGATCGATATTGGTCATTCGGGTGGAAGACAGAACCCGCCCAGGCGATGCCAAGGCACGCCCGCGCACTTGGAGAACGGGGGAACCGACGGCGATCGAGAGCCTCACCCGCTGGCTGCAAATAGGGGCCCGGCCACAAACCTTCCGGCGGGACTCCCAATAGATGAATGAGGCTCATCAGAGGCACGTGGCCATCCAGGGGTGGCAGCGGGTCTGAGGTCTTGATCCATCGGATCGGAAGGCCTTGGGCCTGGAGGAGGGGGATGACCGTGGCTTGAGAAGGCGGGTACTGGATGACCAGGTTCAACCCTGCCTCAACCAGGCGAGGAATGAGCCGCCAGAGTTGGAACGTGTCCCCTGCCCCCTGTTCCAGTTGGATCAGCAAGCGGAATCCTGGTTGCAGCTGTCCATCCCAGGGATCGCCTCCCACGGGCCTGGGAAAGGCAGGATTCGATTCAGCGCCCCTTCGGGCTTCGTACTCAGCCCAGCCCTCCCGCCACTCGCCCCGCTCAAGTAGCGCACAACCCCACTGGTAGCGCGACATGGCATCGTCGGGATGGGTATGAGCCAATTGTCTGAATGCCTCAAAGGCCAGGTCATCTTTCCCCAGGTTCCTGAGCATTTCGGCCTTTTGATGCAGAGCATCCCGGTTTGTCGGATCGAACACCAGGGCAGCCTCAAACTCCATCAAGGCCTCGCTTGGACGTTGCAGGTGCGACAGCGCGATTCCAGCCTTCACCCGCAAGCTGGGTGATGAACCCAGCACGGAAAGGCCCTGCCGAAAGATCGCAAGCGCTTCCTCTCGGCGGCCCTGAAGGTCCACCACAACTCCGAGCGTTTCAAGGACCCTCAACCGTTCT
>JBGASS010000058.1:0-3150 GCA_044229555.1 Holophagaceae bacterium | reverse complement strand
GTGTTCAGGGTGGCGCTGGAGGAGACCGAAATAGGCTTGGCCTGCCTCTGGGACCTTCCCCTGGGCATGGAGGGCTTGGGCCTTCTCGAAAGCCTTCAGTTCCTGGGCCGTCAAGGGCTGGATCAGCATGCAGGACGGACGCGGCGATCTGGACGCCTCAACGGTCCAGCTCGCCCGCGATGATGTTCATGGCTCCCAGTTCGGCGACGGCGTCGGCGATGAGGCGGCCGCGAACCTTTGCGTCGAAGCTGCTGAAGATGGGCAGGCAGGGGGGACGGACCCGGATCCGGTAGGGGCTCTTGCCGCCGTCGCTGACGAGGTAGAAGCCCAGTTCGCCGTTGGCGGACTCTGTGGCGCTGTAGACTTCGCCCACGGGCATCTCGATGCCGTGCATCACCAGCTTGAAGTGGTGGATGAGGCTCTCCATGCGGGTGTAGACCTTCTCCTTGGGGGGCAGGGCGATCTTGTAGTCGTCCACGATCACGGGCCCGGGCTCCAGGCGCGGCACCAGCTGCTCGATGATCCGCAGGCTCTGGCGCATCTCCTCGAGGCGCACCAGGTAACGGTCGAAGACGTCGCCGGTGGTGCCCACGGGGATGTCGAAGTCGTACTCCCCGTAGCCCATGTAGGGCTGGGCCACCCGCAGGTCCTGGGCGAGGCCCGTGGCGCGGAGACAGGGTCCCGTGTAGCCCCAGTTCACCGCGTCCGCCTGGCTCATGGCGCCGACGCCCTTGGTGCGGTCGTGCCAGATGGGGTTGCGGGTCAGCAGCCGCTCCATCTCGTCGATGGCCCGGGGCATGGATTCCTGGAACTGGGCCAGGAGGGGCAGGAACTCCTCGGGGATGTCCCGGAAGAGGCCGCCGATGCGGGTGAAGCTGGTGTGCAGGCGCTGGCCCGCGGCCATCTCGAAGAGGTCGTAGACGGTCTCCCGCTCCTTGAAGATGTAGAGGAAGGCGGTGAAGGCGCCGATGTCCACGGCGTTGATGCCCAGGCAGATGATGTGGTCGGCGATGCGGGCCAGCTCGCTCACCAGCACCCGCAGCTGCTCGGCCCGGCGGGGGATCTGCACGTCCAACAGCTTTTCCACCGCGTGGGCGTAGCCGACGTTGTTCATGATGGACGAGCAGTAGTTCAGCCGGTCCGTGAGGGGCACGAACTGGTTGTAGCTGAGGTTCTCCCCCAGCTTCTCCACGCCCCGGTGCAGGTAGCCGATCTCCGGCGTGGCCTTCTCGATGATCTCCCCCTCCAGCTCCAGCACGATGCGCAGGGTGCCATGGGTGACGGGGTGGGTGGGCCCCATGTTGACGATCATGCGGTCGCCGTCACGGACCTCGATGGATTGGGCGATGGAGGAGATGCCGGTGTCCATGGTTCAGCCTTGGAGGGACTTCGCATGTCCCGCGTAGGACGTGCCGGTGTCGCTGGTGCAGAAGACGTCGCCGCCATCCAGGGGGAAGTCCTTGCGCAGGGGATGGCCCACGAAGTCCTGCCACATCAGGAGGCGCCGCAGGTCCGGATGGCCCTCGAAGGGGATGCCGAAGAGATCGAACACTTCCCGCTCGAACCAGTCCGCGGTGCGGAACTTGAGGGCCAGGCTGGGAACGGACTCGCCGTCCTCCACGCGGACCTTCAGGCGCAGCCGCTCCTGGTTGTTGAGGTTCAGCCAGTGGTAGACCACGTCGAAGCGCTTGGCCTCCACGCGGTCGAGGAAGTCCACCGCCGTGACGTCCACCAGGAACTGGAAGCCCTCGGCGAAGAGCAGGTCCACCACTTCGAGGAAGCGGTCCTTCTCCACGACGAGGGTGGCGTCGCCGCGGAAATCGTGGCGCTCGATGATGGCGCCGGGAATCTGCTCGTCGATGTGTTCAATCACCACGCCGGCTCCCTGTGCCTAGAAGATGGTTGTCGCGCCATTGTCGGCGGCGGCGAGCAGCATCTGGTGGACGGCCTCGTGGCCCGTCAGGCCCTTCTCGGCCTCCAGCGCCCGCTGGCGATCCAGGCTTTCGTAGAAGCGCGCGATGTGGTCCTTGCGCATGGAGAGGCTCTCCTTCTCGATCTTCTCCTGCAGCTTCATGACCCCGTAGATCATGCTCTCGGGCCGGGGCGGGCAGCCGGGCACGTAGACGTCCACGGGGATGACCCGGTCGATGCCCTGCAGCGTGGCGTAGGTGCGGTACATGCCCCCCGAGGAGGCGCAGACGCCCACGCTGATGACCCACTTGGGCTCGGCCATCTGGGCGTAGATGGTGCGGATCACCGGGGCCATCTTGTTGGTCACGGTGCCGAGCACCAGCATCATGTCGCTCTGGCGGGGGCTGAAGCGCATGGCCTCGGCGCCGAAGCGGGCCAGGTCGTACTTGGAGGCCATCACGCTCATGAACTCGATGGCGCAGCAGGCCGTGCCGAAGGGCATGGGCCAGAGGCTGTTCTTACGGGCCCAGTTCACCACCGTGTCCAGCCGGGTGGTCACCACCGCGTCGTTGACGCTGCTGTCCAACATCGTCACTTCTCCCACTCGAAGGCGCCCTTGCCCCAGGCGTAGATGAAGCCGATGAGGAGGGTGGCGAAGAAGCCCACCATGATCCAGAAGGAGCCCAGGTTCTGCTTGTACTGGACCGCCCAGGGCAGGAGGAAGGCCGCTTCCACGTCGAACAGGATGAACAGCATGGCCGTGAGGTAGAACTTGACGCTGTACCGGTGCCGGGCGTTGGGCTGCTGGAGGGGCGCGCCGCACTCGAAGGGGGCCAGCTTCTCCGCCTGGGGATTGTTGGGCTTGATCTTGGGGAGCAGCACCCCCGAAGCGACCAGGATGATCCCCCCCAGCGCCAGGGCGACGAGGAGCAAGACGAGGACGCCAAGGAAGGGGGAGATGGGACTGGTCATGGGCAGCTTCCGGAACCCTTCATCCTACCCGGGCCAGAAGGTGCCGCCAGTCTCGGTCCCCGGCGACATTCAGGGGTCCCCAGACGGCGCCAGGCCTGCGCCCCGGCTCCAGCCGATCAACGGGGACCATTTCTTCCCCCAGCGAACTGGCACCGCCTCAAGGTGGGGGGGAGTGGAGGTTTTCTTGAAGTTTGTCACTTTTTTGTCATCATTTTTGAAAACTAATTGTCAGATCACCTCGCTCTCGTGCCCCCAGGACCCCTCATG
>JBGASS010000057.1:0-10034 GCA_044229555.1 Holophagaceae bacterium | reverse complement strand
CCAGGCGCTTGCGCGCCAGGGGCTCGTCATCCACCACCAGGATCCGCAAGCTGTTCATGGGCCTCATTGATTGAAAAAAGGTTCAACCGGATCCGGGCCGCGGTCCAGGGATCTTCTCGCGTGAGCTCGAAGGCGGCGCCCCGGCGGTAGGCCAGGCCCAGGCGCGTGCGGAGGTTCTGCAGGCCCACGCCATGGCCGGGGCGGCCCGGTGAATTTCCCGTGTTGCGCACCTCGAGGAGCAGGGATTGTCCTTCCAGCCGGCTGGCGATGACCAGCTCCCCGCCCTCCTCGCTGGGGTTGATGCCGTGCTTCAGGGCGTTCTCCACCAGGGGCTGGAGCAGCATGGGCAGGACCGGCAGGGCCTCGGCCCCGGGCTCCCAATCCCAGCGCACGGCGAGCCGGTCGCCCAGGCGCAGGGATTCCATCACCAGGAACTGCTCCACCAGGATCCGTTCCTCCCGCAGGGGCCAGGTCGCCTGTTCCGAGGCCACGAGGATGCGGTGCAGGAAGTCGGACATGGCCTGGACGCAGGCCTCCGCCTCCCGGCGGTCGTCCTCCAGCAGTTCCGCCAGGCCGTTGAGGGCATTGAAGAGGACGTGGGGATGGATCTGCCCCTTCAGGTGCAGGCCCTGGGCCTCCTCGGACTTCTGCCGGAGGGCCTGGCGCTCCTCCTCGAGGTGCTCCCGGGTGGCCATGAGGTTGCCCACGAGGAAGAGGGCGGGGCCCTGGAAGCAGAGGTTGGCGATGTAGATGTCCAGGGGCAGGGGGCCCCGGCCGGCCCACCGGCCCAGGCGGTCGTCCAGCAGCACCATGGCCGTGACCAGGGCCTCCGCCACCAGCAGGGCCTGGAGGATGCGGGGGCCCGGCGAAGGCGCGGGGCCGGACTTGCCGTCCCACTGCCAGGCCACGGGGGAGAGCCAGATGAAGGCGAAATAGAAGAGCAGGGCCGCCGGGAATT
Organism: Holophagaceae bacterium; assembly: GCA_044229555.1. Classification (GTDB taxonomy): domain Bacteria; phylum Acidobacteriota; class Holophagae; order Holophagales; family Holophagaceae; genus JADJVL01. The sequence goes on along the minus strand of JBGASS010000057.1, from coordinate 9,076 downwards.
CGATGGCCAGGAGCGTGAGGCTGGGCCGGGGCGTCTGCCGCAGCCACTGGAGCAGCGGATAGACCGCGTAGGCGCCGCTGACGAGGGCGAAGACGCCCCACAGGGCCGGCTTGCGCAGCCTGGCCCGGAAGGCCCGGCGGACTTCCGCGAGGGTCATGTCGGGGGAGGCTCAGCCCGTGGGGCCGCCCGTGGGACCGCCATCGGTGCGGGTGGTGCCGCCGTTGGTGATGGAGGTGCGGATCGTCGTCAGGGTCTGGCAGGTCCCCGCGGCGCAGCTGGCGCAGGAGGCGCAGCCCGTGACGGTCGCGCCGGCCTGGAGCGTCGCCAGGTCCGCCTCCCCGAGGCGGCGCAGGGTTTCCCGATGCAGGGCGAGCTTACTGGACATGGAGGCCCTCCCCGAGGCGGCGCAGGGTTTCCCGATGCAGGGCGAGCTTGCTGGACATGGAGGCTCCGGGGCTGGATGGCGGATGGGAAGGGGCCGGGGGGGCGCGGGCGGTGGATCAGCCCGTGGTGCGGGTGGGCATGCCCCCGGTGATGGAGGTCTTGATGGTCTGCGTGCCGCAGGTGCCCATGGCGCAGGCGGTGTTGCTGCCGCAGGCGGTGGCGGTGGGGGGACAGCCCGCGGTGTTGGCGCCGCCGGCGTGGACCGTCGCCTGGTCCTCGGCGTTCAGTCGGCGCAAGGTCTCACGGTTCAGCTGGAGCTGGTCGGCCATGGGTCACTCCGGATTGGCAAGGGAAGGAATCCCATGAGTGTAAAGGAAAGGAGCCCCCTGCCGGCGGCCCGATTCCGGGGCAAACCCCTCCCGTCCAGGCCTTTGCGTGGCCCGGTCGGCCCCAGGCGCGCCATGAGCGGTAGCATTCCGGCCCATGAGCGGTGGCAGGACCCTGGCGGGACTTGGGATCGGCCGGGGCCGTCTTGGCCGGTTCCTTCGTCCCGCTTGCGTCCGCCGCGGCCTACAAGGCCAGCGCTTCCATCCGGGTCTCCCCCTCCCAGCGGTAGAAGCCGAGGCCCGACTTGCGGCCCGTGCGCCCCGCCGCCACCAGCTGCTTCACCAGGGGCGGCGCCTTGTACCGGGGGTCGCCGTAGGCCTCGAACATCACCTCCGCCACGTTCACGATGGTGTCGAGGCCGATGAAGTCGGCGAGGTGCAGGGGGCCCATGGGGTGGCCGCAGCCCAGCCTCATGCCGGCGTCGATGTCGTCGGTGGAGGCCAGCTTCTGCTCCCGGCAGCGGATGCAGTCGAGGATGTAGGGGACCAGGAGGCGGTTCACCACGAAGCCCGGCGCGTCCGGCGCCAGGATGGCGGTCTTGCCCAGCTTGGCCACGAAGGCCCGCAGCAGGCCGAGGGCCTCGTCACCGGTGGCCACGGTGCGGATGATCTCCACGAGGGGCATGGCGGGAACGGGATTGAAGAAGTGCAGCCCGGCGACGAAGGGGTGGCGGTCGGGGCCGAGCACCGCCATGAGTTCGGTGATGGGCAGGCTGGAGGTGTTGGAGCAGAGCAGGGTCGAGGGTGCCAGCACCTTGTCCAGCTCGGTGAAGGCCCGCAGCTTCAGGTCGAGGATCTCCGGCACCGCCTCGATGACCAGGCCGCAGTCACTGAGGTCCGTCCAGTGCAGGGTGCCCTTGAGGCGGTCCGCGCAGGCGGCCCGCATCGCCGCGTCCAGCCTGCCCTTGGCCACGGCCTTCTCCCACTGGGCGTCGATGCGCGCCAGGCCCCGCTTTAGGGCCGGCGCGTCCGCCTCCTTGACCACCACGTCCAGGCCCGCCTGGGCCGCCACCTGGGCGATGCCCGCCCCCATGAGGCCGCAGCCGACCAGGCCGACGGGGCTGAGTTCGCTGAGGTCCATGGGGTCCTCCGGGGAAGGCGGGAAAAGCATCCCACAACCCACGCCGTGGCCGTGGCCTTTCCCGGAGTTACCCTGGGGCAGGATCCCCATGCGCCCCGCTCTCCAACCTTCTCTCCCCGCCTTCGGCCTCGCCGCCCTCCTCGCCTGCGGCGGAGGAGGCTCGGGTTCGCCGGTGCCAGTCCCCACACCTGATTTTCGCCTCCAGGCCCCGGCTGTGGCGGCGGTGACGGCAGGGCAGGGCACGGACTTCGCCCTCGGCGTGGAACGCCTGAACGGCTTCTCCGCATCCCTCGACGTGACGGTGGCGGGGCTGCCCGCGGGGCTCGGCGCCGCGCCCCTGACGATCCCTGGAAGCGCCACGGCGGGGACGCTGCGCCTGGAGGCCACCCCTGCCGCCGCGCCGGGCATGGCCACCCTGACGTTCACAGCCTCCGGCGGCGGCCTGACGCGCACCGCGACCTGCACCCTCACCGTGAACGCGGCGACCGTCCCGACCTTCGATTTCGCACCTTCCACGGGGACGGCCTCCCTCGCCGCGGGGGCCACGCTGGGCCTGACGGTGGCCCTGGAGCGGCGGGGCGGGCACGCCTTGCCGGTGGCCTTCACGGTGGAGGGCGCGGGCAACGGGCTCGTCGCCGGCTTCAACCCGGTCACCACCCCTGGATCCCAGACCCTCCTGACCCTCAGCGCGGATGCCGGCGCGGTGCCGGGAACACGGTCCCTCATCCTGCGGGCCACGGACGGCACCCTGACGCGGAGCCAAGGGCTCGTGGTCACGATCCAGGCCGCGCCCTCCGGGCTCGCCGCCTTTCCGGGGGCCGAAGGCTGGGGCGCTGCCGCCACCGGCGGCCGCGGTGGACGCGTCCTCCAGGTTACGACCCTGGCGGCGGATCCGTCCGGCGCCATCCCCGGCTCCCTCCAGTGGGCCTGCAACCAGGAGGGGCCCCGCTACATCCTCTTCCGCGTCTCGGGCCTCATCGACGGCGACATCCAGCTCACGCGCCCGGACGTGACCATCGCGGGGCACACGAGCCCCGGCGGCATCATCGTCCGCCAGTTCCACACCACGGAGGATCCCTATTGCGATGGGGATCCGGCCTGCCTCAACGCCGCCTCCACCCGGAAGGCGAGCAACTGGATCCTGCGCCACCTGCGGATGCGGCCCGCCGGCGGCGGCCAGGACGACGCCCTGCGCATCCTCAGCACGCACACCGCCATCGTGGACCACTGCTCCATGGCCAACGCCATCGACGAGTGCGTGCAGCTCTCCGCCAGCCACGACGTCACCGTGCAGGACTCGATCCTTGCGGAGACCCTCGGGGAGCACGCCAGCCTCGGCGGCATGCTCGTGAACTACTCGGTGCCCGCCGCAGGCCTGGGTCTCGACCGCCTCTGCATCCTGCGCAACGCCTGGATCCGCCTCCTGGGCCGCCTGCCCGAGCTGTCCCGGGAGAGTCCGGCGGCCTCCGGATCCCTGCTCAACCTGGAACTCTCCAACAACCTGCTCTGGGACCCGGGCTTCTACATCGACGTGAACCCCACCACCATCAGCGGCGGGGAGGGCCAGCCCGTCTACTTCGCCTTCAACTGGATCGGCAACTTCGCCTTCCTGCGCCCGGGCCATCCCTTCGGGATGATCTCCTTCCCGGTGAACACGCCCCTGGGCTCCACCCGCACGCGCTTCGCCGACAACCGGACCAGCCTCTATGCAGGCCGCGCGGACTATCAACTGATCTACTGCTGCAACGACTACCCGGACACGGTGGCCAACCCGGGCATGCTGCCCTACCCCGATCCCGGCCAGCCGCCCCCCTTCGCCCTCTCCGACCGCCATCCCTTTCCAGCGGTGGCCTACCTCGCCTCGGACCAGGTGCGGGAGCAGGTCCGCATCCGGGTCGGGGCCTTTCCGCGGGATCCCATGGACCGCCGCCTGCTGGCGCCTCTCCAGTCGGGCACGCTGGACCCGGCGCCCCGGGACCAGAACCCCTACGGCGACGCCTTGGCCTTCGACTGGACGTCGGCGCCGGCACCCCCCGCCGACGGAGACGGCGACGGCATGCCCGATGCCTGGGAGTCCGCCAACGGCCTCAACCCGGCGGTGGACGACCACGCGGGCAAGCAGCTCTCCGCGTCGCGGCTGGGCGTGGCGGGCTACGACAACCTGGAGGTCTACCTCCATGAGCTGCACCGGGTCCGCACGGGCCAGCTGGTCCCCTACTGGTGAAGGTCCGCCGGGCCCTGCCAGCATGGAGCCCGGTTTCCCGGAGGGATCCATGCTCCCGCTCCTGCACGATCTCTACGCCCACCAGGAATGGGCGGACGCCGCCCACTGGGGGGCTTTGCGCGCCCACGGCCCGGCCCTCGCGGACGCGGACCTGAAGGGCCGCCTCTTCCACATCCACGCGGTGCAGCAGGTGTGGCTGGCGCGCTGGCAGGGCGTGCCGATGCCCTTCCCCAAGGTGGAGGACTATCCGGACCTCAAGGACCTCTACCATTTCGCGAAGGCCTGCCATGTGGCGCTGCGGACCTACCTGGATCGCCTCGGCGAGGCGGACCTGGCCCGGTCCTTGGACTACCGGAACATCGCCGGCGAAGCCTTCGCCCAGCCCCTGGGCGAGCTCATGCTGCACCTGCCCATGCACAGCCAGTACCACCGGGGCCAGAGCGCCATGCGCATGGTCCAGCTCGGCGCCCACATGCCCGGCACGGACCTGGTGACGTGGATGCGGAACGGCCGGCCGGCGCCCGATTGGGCTTGAGCCTCAGGCCTGCCCGAAATCCCACAGGTCGCGGCTTTCCAGGACGCGCTTGGGGTGGCCTTCCCGGACCAGGCGCAGCATCGCGCGGCCCAGCTCCTCCGTGGTGATCACCTGGCCGGGGAACAGGACGCGGAAGAGGGGGAAGAGGGGCCGGGCGAGGACGGTGGCCATGCGGATCCAGCGGGTGCGGGAGCGGATGCCGTGCAGGGGCTGGATGGCGGAAGGCCGCACGACGAAGGTCAGGAAGGGCAGGGCGAGGAGGGCGTTCTAGGCGCTGCCCTTCACCCGGGCCCACATGACGGAACTCGTCACGGTGCCATCGGCGCCGGCGCCGGAAACGTAGACGAAGGTCATCCGCGGGTTGAGGCGGGCGAGGGCCGTCGCGGCGGCGACGGGGAAGGCCACGGTGATGCGGGCGTAGCCGGACTCATCCATGCCGGCGGATGTGACGCCGAGGCACCAGAGGCAGGCGTCCCAGCCCTTCAGCTCGGCCTCGATGGCGGAGTAGTCGAGGAAGTCGGCATGGACGAGATCCCGGAGCTTCGGGTGCGAGGCGCCGGAGGGCGCGCGCGCCACGGACAGCACGGCCTCCACGGCGGGATCCCGGAGGCACTCCCGCAGGACGCCCTGGCCGATCATCCCCGTCGCGCCGAAAAGCAGGATCCTCATCTCGCCCCCCTGCCGATGATGCCCGGCTGGCGCTCCGGCGGGGAGGTGCGCATCCTGGTGGAAAGCGCCCGGGAGTCCGCCTTGCTCGACCACCTGAACGACCTCTTCAAGCATGCCGAATGGGCCGACGCCGAGAACTACCGCGCCCTCCTGGGCTGCAAGGCCGCCGCCGAGGACGCGGGGAACCGGGCGCGGCTCCACCACGTCCACCTCGTGCAGCACCTCTTCCTCCAGCTCTGGAAGGGGCAGCAGCCCGAGACCACCGACGCCTCCGCCTACGCGAGCCTCACGTCCCTGCGGGTCTACGGCCGCATGGTGCACGAGCTGACTGGCATCTTCCTGGCCGAACTGACGATGGAGCGGCTGGAGTCCCCCGTCCACGTCCCCTGGTTCAAGGACCCGAACTTCCGGCCCACCCTGCGGCAGACCATGCACCAGGTCGTGGAGCACGGCGCCTACCACCGGGGCCAGGCGGCGTCGCGGCTGCGGGAGCTGGGGGGCGAGCCCGTCACGACGGATTACATCGTGTGGTTGTGGAAGGGGAGGCCGGCGGCGCGGTGGTGAGGGGGAGAGTGTTCCTCGCCGGGCATTGAGGCCGATCTGGGTGGGGAAGTTGAGGTTGATGTTGTTGTTGATGTTGATGTTGATGTTGATGTTGCCCTTGATGTTGACCTGACGTTGACCTTGAAATTCAAAGGCCATGCGAGTCAGACACGGCCTGCGCTCGGCCCGTGTCTGACTCGCATGGGAAGGGCGCGGCAGCGCGCGAGGAACATGAATCCGGCGATGCCGGGACGGATCTCTTGATTACCCAGAGACAACACCGGTTGATTCCGTATCTCCGATCTGGCCTCCCGGGGCGGGTGATTCCGTCCCAGCCTGGCGCGCGCTGCCGCGCGCACACTTCCCAAGCACGCTTCGCACACCGCGAAGCGTGCTTGGAAAGGGTGCCTTGTTGAAGGTCAACCCCGGACCCTCAAAGCCCGGGTGAGCCGGCGGGGAAACTCCCCGGCCGCCTACATCTCCAGGTACGTGTGCAGCTTCCTCTGTTGCGTCAGCAGCGACCGCAACGCCTCGGCAGCGTCCTTCTGCGCCGACGTCTTGCGCCTGTGCGTGGGCGGAGCCACCAGCTCGCTGGGCTCGTAGTGCACGCTGCGCAGCATGTCGTCCACGGTGTCGGCGTGGACGACGTGCTGGACCTTGAAGTCCTCGTCCTCGTCCACGACGATGTGGGCCTCGTTGGGCGCGCCGAAGAGGTTGTGGCGCATGCCGAGGATGTCCTGGTAGGCGCCGGTGAGGAAGAAGGCCACGTAGTAGGGCTCGCCGCTCTTGGGCTCGTGCAGTCGGATCTCGTCCTTCACGTCCTTCAGGTCGATGAACTTCTCCACCTTGCCGTCGCTGTCGCAGGTGATGTCGCAGAGCGTGGCCCGCAGCGTCGGCGACTCCTTCAGGCGGTGGATGGGCATGGCGGGGAAGAGCTGGTCGATGGCCCAGTGGTCGGGCATGGACTGGAAGACGCTGAAGTTCGCGATGAGCTTGTCCGCCAGGCCCTTGTTGAGGTCCTGGAACTCCTCGGGGATGTACTTCAGGCTCTTGTTGTTGAGGATGCGGTCCAGCTTGCGGCAGACCTCCCAGAAGAGGATCTCGCCCTTGGCCCGGTCCTCCAGGCTGAGGTAGCCGAGGTTGAAGAGCGTCAGCAGCTCGTCCTTCTGGGTGATGGCGTCGTGGTACATCTCCCGGTAGTTCTTCACCGACACGTTGTCCCGGGTGTAGGCCAGCTCCTTGAGGATCTGGGGCTCCTTGCCCGTCAGGTCCACGCTGTACTTGGTGTGGGTGGTGTCGATGAGGCCGATGATGTCCACCACCACCACCTGGTGATAGGCCGCGATGGCCCGGCCCGACTCGCTCAGCAGGTCCGGCATGGGCACCTGCTCGGAGGCGCAGATCTCCTTCGTCGTGTAGACCACGTCCGCCGCGTATTCCGCGACCGTGTAGTTCATAGAGCTGGAAAAGGTGGTCTTCGACCCGTCGTAGTCGATGCCGAGGCCGCCCCCCACGTTGAGGTAGCGGATGGGCACGCCCAGCTTGCGGAGCTTGGCGTAGATGCGCGTCGCCTCCTTCATGGCGGACTTCACCCGGCGGATGTCGGTGATCTGCGAGCCGATGTGGAAGTGCAGCTCCTGGATGCTCTCCAGCATGCCGCGCTTGCCCAGCACCTCGACCGCCTCCAGCAGCTCCCGGGTCGTCAGGCCGAACTTGGCGTTGTCCCCGGCGGAGGTCTCCCACTTGCCGCTGCCCATGGCGTTGAGCTTGGAGCGCAGGCCCAGCAGGGGATCCACCTTCAGCTCCTTCGCCACCTTCAGGATGAGGGGCAGTTCCGTCATCTTCTCCACGGTGATGAGGACGTTGCGGCCGGTCTTGCGGGCGAGCAGGGCCATGCGGATGAAGGCTTCGTCCTTGTAGCCGTTGCAGAGCACCAGCGCGTCCGGATGCAGGTCCATGGAGAGGGCGATCATCAGCTCGGGCTTGGACCCCGCCTCCAGGCCGTAGTGGTACCTGTTGCCGGCGCGGACGATCTCCTCCACCACTTCCTTCGTCTGGTTGGTCTTCACCGGATAGACGCCCTGGTAGGAGCCGTCGTAGCCGAACTCCCGGATGGCCTTGCGGAAGGCCTCGTTCACCTCGATGACCCGGTCCGCCAGGATCTGGGGGAAGCGCAGGGTCAGCGGGGTCTGCACGCCCTTCTTGCGCAGGTACTGGACCATCTCGTAGACGTCCGCCACCAGGTTCTCGTCCTGGGTGGGCCGCACCTCCAGGTGGCCCTTGGTGTTGATGCCGAAATAGCCGTTGCCCCATTCCGTGACGCCGTAGAGGGTCGAGGCGTCCGCAATGGACCAGTGCTTCATGGGCATCGAAGGGCCTCCCGGGCTCCAAGGTGAAATTTCGTTATAGGGAAAAAGGTCCCCCAGCACCAATGAAAGTTCGGCGCCCAGAGCGCGGCGCTGCCCGGTGGGAGCCTAGCGGCGCAGGATCCGCGCCACCGTGCGCCGCCAGTGCCGGTCCCGCACGCGGCGCAGGGCGGTCCGCCGGGTGCGCACGCGCCACTGGGCCGCGCCCAGGAGCAGGGCGGCCGCGGGTTCCTCGTGGAGCCGGTCGGGCCGGCCCCAGAGGGCCGGATCCCCCCACACCGGCGCCCGGTTCCAGGGGCAGACCTCCTGGCAGACGTCGCAGCCCGCGGCCCAGCCGGTCTCGGCGATGGCGCGGGCCACGGCGGGGGGCGGCTCGGCCTCGGTCTCGATGGTGTAGGTGGTCATGCAGAGGTTGGGATCGAGCCTGAAGGGCGCCAGGGCCGACGTCGGGCAGGCCTCCAGGCAGGCGGTGCAGGTGCCGCAGTGTTCCGTGTCGAAGGGTGGATCCGGCTCCAGCTCCACGTCGAGCAGCAGCACGCCCAGGAAGCCCCAGGAGCCGTCCCTCCCCGCGATGAGCAGCGTGTGCTTGCCCTGCCAGCCCAGGCCCGCCCGCGCCGCGAGCTGGCGCTCCATCAGGGGCGCCGTGTCCACGCAGACCCGGCCCTCCAGGCCCGGCTGGCGTTCCTGGGCGGCGCGCAGCAGCCGAGAGAGCCGCCCCTTGAGGAGGATGTGGTAGTCCGTGCCCCAGAGGTAGCGGCTCAGCTTGAGGGAGTCCGGCGCCGCGCCCGGGATGGCGTCGGGCCGGGCGTAGGGGAAGAAGCCCACCAGGGCGGTCCTCGCGCCATCCATCACGCGGCGGGGATCCGTGAGCACGTCCGGGTCCAGGTA
>JBGASS010000056.1:0-9997 GCA_044229555.1 Holophagaceae bacterium | reverse complement strand
AAGTGGCAGCCCTATTACGACTTCCCGGACCCCGAAGCCCTGGCCTATTTCCAGAAACTGAATCCGATCCTGGCGGAGCTACAGTCCGTCCGCGCGGCCACGCATCAGGCGGCCCAGGACTTCGACGCCGCCTGGGGCGAGGCGGTCCTCTCCCGCGCCGTGGGTGACGGGGAGGGCGCGGCCTCGGCCCTGGCCCAGGCGGAGCGCCACGCCCAGGTTCTCCAGGCCGCCAATGCCAAGCTCGCGGACATCCAGAAGCGCGCCCAGGCCCTCGGCAATCCGCCGGATCCCGTGGCCGCCAAGGCCCGCGCCCGGGCCTGGAGCCGGAAGTGGGGCGGCGGCCTCAGCGAGCTGGCCAAGCTCGCCTACCGCTGGCGCCTGGACCAGCTACACGCCCGGAACGTCGATGGCCGCATGGCCGCCAACCTGAAGGCCATGTTCGAGCCCAAGAACGCGACGCCCTACGTGGACGTCTGGCCCGGCGACGAGGAGACTTGGGGCCGCTGGCTGGACGGCGGGAAGGTGGGTCCCGAGCCCCACGGTCCCGAGCCGGCGGAAACGACGCGAAGGGCGGCTGGGGCCTGGGTGGCCACGGTCTACGATCCCCAGGGCGTGGGCCCCTGCCTGCGCATCCACTTCTTCCAGAACGTGCCCGCGGAGGTGGCCGTGCGCCAGATCCTCGCCCGGAGCAAGGTACGCCCCTGGGCCCTGCCGGGTTTCCAGCACGACGACGCGAAGTGCCTCCTGTGCAAGAACCTCGCGACGAGCGGGACGCCGCCCCCCGCGACGGTCCAGGCGCCTGCCCCCGCTCCGAAGGCCGCGGACGACGCGGAGCGCAAGGCACAGCTGGAGACCATCGCCGAAAAGGAGGACCTGATCCGCCTCATCCAGCGCAACCTGGCGAAGGACGAGGCGGAATGGGCGCGGGAGAAGGACCCCAGGCGCAAGGAGGACCTCTACCTTCGCGTCCTGAACAACCGCAGCGCCATCCAGCAGGAGCGGGACCTCATCGCCAGCCTGAAGACTGGAGAGCTCGTCCACACCCGGACCCCGTCGGACGCCTACTGCCACGACCTGATGATCGTCCGCACGGTGGAGCACATGGCCGCCGTGGACGAGACCCGGCGCCTGGCCGCGGCGGTGGAGAAGATGGCTTCAAAGGCCGAGCCGGACCAGGTCAAGCAGCTCCAGGAGTTCGTGGGGCGCCAGATCAGCGCCAAGGACATCGCGGAAGGCAACGTGGGCAAGGCCCGACAGGCAGCCCAGGCGGTCTTCGATTCCGTCCAGGGGCGGCGGGAGCAGCGGGCCGCCCGGGCCCTCCAGGACGCGGTGGACTACGAGGACTACGAGCGCCGGGCCCAGCGGGTGAAGACCATCGCCAGCGTCACCCTGCTGGTCACGGGGGTCGCCGCCCCGGCCTATGCCGCCGGCTCGGGCACCCTCCTGAGCGTCGGAGGCAGCAGCGAGGGCGGCGTCATGGCCGTCAACATGCTCTACGGGGGCACCACCGGCACCCTCGAGGGCGGCCCCCTGGAAGGCATCAAGCAGTCCATCGCCATGGCGGGCATGCCCGGCATGGTGGCCGCGGAGATGATGACGGGCTACCAGCGGGGCGGCCGGGTCTCCACCGGCGGCGCCAGCGGGGCGGCCTGGTCTCCTCCGGCGGCGTCACCGGGGCCATCGAGCGCGGCACGGAAGCCTTCCTGGCGGGAAAGCTGGTGGAAAGCGTGGCCTCCCGGATCGGCGCCTGGTGGGTGGGCAGGGCCAAGGGCGCCGCGCCGCCGCCGCCGGTCGCCAGGCCCGGTCTCACCGTGTCGGAATTCGTGGAGGGCCAGACCTTCCAGCTGGCGAAAAACCTCTCCCAGCAGCGCCTCCGCCAGTACCGGGAGACCCTGGAGAAGCTGAAGGCCGCGCGGGCCAAGGGCGCGGACGCCGCGGAGCTGGCGGTCCTGGAGGCGAAGCGGCTCGAGCAGGCCACGGCGATCAACGGCGACTTCCTCGCCAAGCGCATCCTGAAGGCCGAGGGCAAGGCGGCGCGGGCGGGGCGCGGGCCGGCCTCCGGCGCCGAGCTGGAGCGGGACTTCGCCCAGGGCGTGGAGACGATCAACCGCACGCAGGTGGATCCCGCCTTCCGGAAGGCCCTGAAGGACGCCGGCTACCACTGGCGCAAGAAGACGCCGGGAGGCTGGAAGAAGGCCGGGGAGCCCACCTTCAAGGAGTTCCGCCACGGGGACGCGGGGAAGACCGCCAACACGGACCGCGATCTGGGACTCGAGGAGATGGCCGGGCGCGACGATGGGGCCTACCAGCTCTTCAAGGGCGACCAGCCCGTCAACCTGGGCGAGGCGGAAAAGGACATGCAGCGGCTCTACGAGCAGGCCTACCGCGGCGCCACCGGGGGCGATCCCCGGGCGGCCATGCAGAACATCACCACCTCGCGATCGGGCGAGGCCTACAAGGACCTCACCTACACGGCCATGACCGATCCCGCCAACGTGGGCCGGGTGAAGAAGGGCTGGGCGGAACAGGCCACGGAAGTGCTGGAGCACAAGGTCAGCCACGCCGGCGCGGGGCAGGGGGACTTCGCCACCCTGTTCAAGAAGATCGACGGCGCCAACCAGGCCGCCAAGGACATCGAGAAGCGCCTCCTGCCCGTGCTCCAGGCCAACCGGGCCAAGGCCACCGGGCAGAAGGCCTTCGAGATCGGCCAGGACATGGACCGCTTCAAGGCCATCCAGCGGGCCCTGGAGGACGTGGAGAAGGACCCCGTGGGGGCCAGCCGGCGCCTCAAGGTCCTCACAGGGCTCGACGGCATCGGCGAGGTCTCCGACCTCGTGAGCAAGCGCTTCCTCGGGGGGGTAAAGCTGCAGTGAAGGGGCGGCCCCGCCCTACCGCGCCAGCCGCGGTACCCGCAGGATGAAGCTGGACCCCAGCCCCGGCCCCTTGCTGGTGGCGCGGATCTCGCCGCCGTGGCGCTGGACGATCTCCCGGCAGAGGAAGAGGCCCAGGCCCGTGCCCGGCACGGCCCGGGTCATCTCGTCCCCCACCCGGTAGAAGCGCTGGAAGATCCGCGCCTGTTCCTTGGGGGGGATGCCGAGGCCCTTGTCGGAGACGACGATGACGGCCTCCTCCCGGTCCCCGTCCAGGGTGATGATGGTCTCCCGGGGCGCCGCGGCGTACTTGTAGGCGTTGGAGAGGAGGTTCTCCATGGCCGTGCCCAGGGCCTTGGGATCCGCCATGGCCCAGATGCCCTGGCCCAGCTCCATGCGCAGGCCCAGGGCGCCGGTCCCGAGCCGCTGGTCCATGCCCTCCGCCACCGCGCTGATCCAGGGGCCCAGCTCCAGGGGCTCGGGACGGAGGTCGAAGCTGCCGGCGTCCGCCCGGGCCACGTCGAGGAGGTTGGCCACCTGGGTGGTGAGGCGCTCCAGATCCTGGTCCATGAGGTTGTGGACCCGCGCCTTCTGCTCCTCGCTCAGCTCCCGGGTGAAGAGGGTCTCCATCCAGACCCGCAGGGAGGCGATGGGGGTCTTCAGCTCGTGGGTGACCGACGCGATGAAATTGCGCTGGCGCAGCTTCAGGTCCATCTCGCTGTTCAGCTTCCGGTAGATGTAGGTGAGGCCCAGCAGCACGCCCAGGGCCATGAAGGCGCCCTGGCCGGCGGTGCGCCAGAGGGCGCGGGTGCGTTCCCGCTGCAGGGCCTGGATGGGCTCCGGGCGGAGGGAAAGGTAGGCCACGCCATCCAGCAGGGGAGGATCGTCCACCTCGGTGGGGTCCGGCACCACTTCCACCTGGGGGAAGGCCTGCTCGATGGCGGCCTTGCGCTGGGGTAGGGGGGGGACGTCGACGCTGAGGCCCTCCACCGTTCCAGGGTGGGAAGCATTGGGCCGGAGCTGGGAGGCCTTGGCGAGGCTCAGGAGCACGGAGCAGTCGTACTGCCAGGCCTCCGCCCGGCCGGCCTTCAACCGTGCCACCCGCTCCTCCTGGAAGCGCCGCGATTCCCGGACCTGGAGGCTGATCCACCAGGCCAGCTGGGAGCCCAGCAGGGCCGCCACGCTCCAGAAGATGATGCGTTGGATGGCGAAACGCTTGAGGCGGGTGGTCATGCCCGGCCGTCCCGGCAGCGGGTGGCGGAGGCCTGAGCCCACAGGGCGAAGAAGATGATGCGCTGGATGGCGAAACGCTTCAGCCGGGTGGTCATGGATCCATTGTGCCGCCGGATCTGCTTCCAAGGGCGGGCCGCCTTCGTCATGCTTGGTCAGCCCCATGACCGGCGACTTCCCCAAATTCCCAGCCGGGTCCCCGCCCGCGCCCCAGCCTGGAAAACCCGGGCCGGGGGCCCCCCATCCCGGAATGGCGCAGCCGGGCTCCTCCGGGGCCCGCCCCACACCGCCGGTGCAGCCGGGTTCCGAGGCCCTGATGCAGCTCATGCGCCTGCAGCGGCTGCTGTCCCAGCAGAGCACGGAGATCCAGGACCTGAAGGCCAAGCTGGGCCGCCGCTCCCACCAGATGTCGGTCCTGCAGCACGTGGCGGAAGTGCTGACGGCGACGCCGAAGGCCTCCCAGGTGGCGGACGTCATCGCCGAGGTGCTGGCGGCGGAGTTCCACAGCGCCCGGTCCATGGTCTGGGTGCTGGAGGACATCGGCGAGTCCTTCGTCCCTCGGGGCGCCATCGACGTGCCCAAGGGGCTCTGGGGGGAGCTCCGGCTGCCGGCCCCGAACCCCTTCCCCGACGCGCCCCTGGTGCTCTTCCAGAGCCAGTGGATGGATTCCAGCCTCGGCCACCCGGCCCTGGACCTCCTGCGGGGCACGGACCGCCACATGCTCTACTTCGTGCCCTTCGAGCACCAGCTGCTGCTCCTGGGCTTCGCGGTGCTGGCCATCCCCAAGGAGATCCGGCTGGAGACCGAGGATTTCGATTCCCTCGCCATCCTCCAGCGGCAGGCCTCGGTGAGCATGTACGCCGCCTGGCTGATCCGGGACCTCTCCGAGCAGCGGGACACCCTCCAGTCCCAGGCCGGGGCCCTGGAGCAGGCCAACACCGCCCTGCGGGAGGCGGACCAGCTGAAGAGCGAGTTCCTGGCCCTCACCAGCCACGAGCTGCGCACGCCCCTCACCGGCATCCTCGGCTTCACCCGGCTGGTGCTCGACAAGCTCTACGAGGACGAGACGGAAATGCAGCAGATGCTCTCCGACAGCTACCACTCGGGCCAGCACCTCCTCAGCCTCCTCAACGACATCCTCGACCTGGCCAAGATCGAGAGCGGCCGGCTGGAGCTGCGCATCGAGCCCTACAACCTCTTCGCCCTGCTGGAGGAGGTGAAGCCCATCGCCGAGGCCTATCCCCGCCGGCCCGGCGTGGCCCTCCGGTGGCCGGCCCACCAGGTGGACTTCCCGGACGTGAAGGTGGATCCGAGCCGCCTCAAGCAGGTGCTGCTGAACCTGCTCTCCAACGCCCTGAAGTTCACCAAGGACGGCTCCGTGAGCGTCCTGCTGGACCGGGACCCGGAGACCGTGAGCATCTCCGTGGTGGACACGGGCATCGGCGTGAGCCCCGAAGGCCAGAAGCGGCTCTTCCAGAAATTCGCCCAGGCGGAGGGCGGCCACGCCCGGGAATACGGGGGCACGGGCCTCGGCCTGGTCATCTGCAAGCACCTGATGGAAATGATGGGAGGCAGCGTCGCCTTGTTCAGCGAAGGCTCCGGCACGGGCTCGACCCTGACCATCCAGATCCCCATCGCCTGATCCGCCATGGCCGAGGACATCCGCCCCCACCGCCCGCCCCTCCAGCCCGAGGACACGCCGGACGCCGTGATGGAGGCCTGGCGGGCCGCCATGAAGGCCGAGGCCCAGGTGAGCCAGATGATGCAGACCCTGGAGGGCAGCGCCGAGGGCCTGCGGCGGGCCCAGGACCGGGTCACCCGGCTCCGCCAGCTCCTGGCGAGCATCGCCGACACGGGCAGCGGCGCGGATCTCGGGGCGGTGGCCCTGGAGGCCATGGCGGAACACCTGGACGCGGAGCGGGGGGTGCTCTGGTACCTCAGCGAGGACTACTTCGTCCCGGTGGAGGCCTACGGCTTCTCCACCACCGATTCGGCCTCCCTCATGCTCTCGCCCCCGGACCCCTTCCCGGGCCGCCTCGAGATGCCCTTCCGGCCCCAGCTCTTTCCCATGGCGGCCCTGCCCCTCACCCTGGGCCGGCTCCTCAAGCAGGGGGAGGAGGCCTTCTTCGTGCCCCTGGAGCAGAACTCCCTGCTGGTGGGCTTCGGCATCTTCTCCCAGGTCCGGAACCGCCGGCTCCGGGACGGGGACCAGGAGCACCTGGACCTGCTGCAGCGCCTCTTCGCCCTCAGCTTCCACCAGCGCTGGCTCATGCGGGACCTGGAGAACCAGAAGGCCTCCCTGGCCGACCAGGCGGAGATCCTGAAGGCCCACGCGGAGGCCCTGGAGCAGAGCCAGTGGGCCGCCCAGCAGGGGGGGACCTTCAAGGTGGCCTTCCTCCGCTTCGCCACCCTCGAGATGCGGCGCCAGCTCGAGGAGCTGCTGGTGACGGTGAAGCTCGGGGCGGATGGCGCCTACACCGAGGAGGAGCTGATCCCGGCCCTGCGGGACGCCTACCTGGCGGGGCGGACCCTCGAGGCCCAGCTGCAGGACCTGCTGGCCCTCACCCAGCCCGACATCGAGGACCTGGAGACCGGCAGCACCGTGGACCTGGCGGACATCTTCACCGAGCTGCGGCACACCGTGGACCGCTTCCCCAAGGCCGCGGACTTCCCCATCCACTGGCCTGAGATACCCCACGGGGATTTCCGGATCCTCGCCGATCCCGAAGGCCTCCGGCAGGTCCTGGCCTCGCTGCTCATGCGGGCCCTGCACCACGCCCGCGTGCGCCCGCCCGTCATCCACGTGGCGGTGGAGCACGGCCGCCGCCGCATCGCGGTCTTCATCGAGGAGCCGGGCCTCGTGGAGGCCAGCGCCGCCCTGAACGCGCTCCGCGTGGCGCGGCTGGACGAGATCACCCTGTCGGGCCAAAGCGGCGCGGGGCTGGGACTGGTGCTCATGCAGGGGGCGCTGAAGCGCATGGGGGCGGGCCTGCAGGTGGCGGCGGCGGAAGGCGGGGCCTGGGTGATGATCGACCTGCCCCAGCCGGGGTAGGGGATCAGAGTCCGTTCATCAAACGGTGCAGGGTGGCGGGATTCAGCCTTGGCGCTTCGCACGTTGCGCTTGAGTCGGACGCGGCGAAAGGGCCGCCGCGTTCGACTCAAGCACCTTTTGAATGTCAAGGGCGAGGTCAAGGGCGAGGTCAAGGTCAAGGGCGAGGTCAAGGTCAAGGGCGAGGGCGAAGCTCGGCTTGTTGTCAGCTCGTCAGGCGTGTTGGGCTGTTCTTCCCGCGCCGTTAATCTGGGAGCTTCATCGAACTACCCGGGCAGAAAGACCCCATGACCTATCAGCGCCGCGACACCTTCCTCCCCTTCACCCGCCCCGTCATCGGCCAGGCCGAGATCGACGAGCTGATCGATTCCATCCACAGCGGCTGGATCACCACGGGGCCCAAGAGCGCGAGGTTCGAGGCGGAGCTTTGCGCCTACAACGGGGTGCCCCACTGCCTGGCCCTGAACAGCGCGACGACGGGGCAGGAGATCACGATGCAGGTGCTCGGCCTGGAGCCGGGGGACGAGGTCATCACGACGTCGCTGACGTGGGTGAGCACGCTGAGCACGGTGGTGCTGCAGGGGGGCGTGCCGGTGCTGGTGGACATCGATCCGAAGACCCTCAACCTCGATCCTTCCAAGCTGGAAGCCGCCATCACGCCGCGGACGAAGGGCATCATCCCGGTGCACCTCACGGGCCTGCCCTGTCCCATGGACGCGATCTACGCGGTGGCGGAAAAGCACGGCCTTTGGGTGGTGGAGGACGCGGCCCAGGCCATGGGGGCGCACTACAAGGGCCGGAAGATCGGCAGCGATGCCCGCTCGGTGATGAGCGTGTACAGCTTCCACCCCAACAAGAACATGACCACCGGCGAGGGGGGCGCCATCGCCTTCTTCGACGACGCGTACCTGCCCCGCATCCAGCGCCTGCGCTTCCACGGCATCGAGCGGGACGCCTGGAAGCGCCAGAGCAAGGAGGGCAGCGTCCACATCGACGTGGCCGAGCCCGCGCGGAAGGCGAATTTCATGGACCTGCAGGCCGCCCTCGGGCTGCACCAGATCAAGCAGCTGGACGGCTTCAACGCCCGGAGGGGCGTGCTGTTCCGGCGCTACCTGGAACTAATGAAGGACCTGGACGAGGTGATGCTGCCCTGGGAGGGCGACGCCGACCACGGCCACTGCTTCCACCTCTTCGTGGCCCGGATCCGTCCCGAGAAGGCCGGCCTCACGCGGGACGAATTCGTGCAGGCCCTGAAGGCGGAGAACATCGGTACCGGCATCCACTACCGGCCGGCCCACGTGCACAGCTACTACCAGGATTACTACCGGAACCAGCACCCCCACGCCCTGCCCAAGGACGGCCTGCCGAACTCGGAGTGGAGCGGGGAGCGGCTCTGCAGCCTGCCCCTGTGGCCGGGATTGACAGAAGCCGACCAGGACCAGGTGGTGGCGGCCATCAAGGAGGTGATCGTGAGGGCGCGGGCGAAGGTGGCCCTCTAGGGCGCGCCAGGCTGGACCACTTCCGGACTTCGGCCCTGGACCACCGGAGTAAGGGCTGGCGCGGCCCCCCGCACCGCGCGATGCTGCCTTTCCGGAGGCTCCCATGCTGCTCGTCCCGCCCGCCCTTCACGCCCAGGACCTGCCCAATGAAGCCTACGTCAAGAAGCAGCGCGACATCTGGCTGAACGTGGCGCAGAACAGCAAGCACGACACGGAGGCCTGGCACAAGGTCGGGGAGTACGAGCTGCAGCTCGGCAACGCGGACGCCTCCATCGCGGCGGAATCCAAGGCCATCGCCATGCATCCCAAGTACGCCGCGGCCTACGGCGGGCGCGCCCGGGCCCACTTCGACAAGCGGGACTTCGCCGCCTGCAAGGCGGACGCGACCAAGGTCATCGGGCTGCTGGAGGCCAAGGGCGGCATGCAGCGCTTCCTGGACTTCGAACGGCCGCCGGAGGTCTACCTCGCGTGCTACCGCCTGCGGGGCCTCGCCAACGCCTGGGAGTCCAAGTGGGAGCCAGCCTTTTCCGACCTCGCCGCCGCCGTGAAGCTCTCACCCGTTGATGCGGGCCTGGAGTTGGAGCGCGCCGTCCTCTTCGAAAAAGCCAAGCGCCCCAAGGACGCCATCGCCAGCCGCCTGCGGGCAGGCCTGCTCTTCGCCGACGGCGGCGCGAAGGCCAAGGCCGAGGAGCAGGCCGCGGCGTTGAAGCGGCTGGGGGGCGCGAAGGAGGCCGCGCAGGTGGAGGCCAAGCTGGCGAGCAAGAAGCCCAAGTCCGATCTGCCGGACTGAGGCCGGGACGCCCTCAGGGTGTTCTGGCGTCCAGGGCGTACTCGCTCTGCACGGCGCCTTCCAGGATCACCCGGGTCGAGAGGTGCCGGACGGGCAGGTCGGCGTCGAGGGGGCCGAAGAGGGGGATGCCGGCGCCGATGAGCACGGGGACGCGGGTGACGGTGAGGCGCTGGACCAGGCCGGCCCGGAGGAATTGCTGCACCGTGAGGCCGCCGTCCACGTAGACGTGCTGGAAACCCCGGGCGGCGAGCCGGGCGTGGACCTCGTGGGGTGGGCCTTCGAGGCGCTCCACCACGGCGCCGCCGGGGGAGGGGGGAAGGGGGCGGTGGCTCAGTACGAAGACCGGGGTGGCCTTGTAGGGCCATGCGGCGAAGGGCAGCACCACCTCGTAGGTGTTGCGCCCCATGAGCACGGCGTCCACGGTGGCGAAGAAGGCGTCGTAGCCGTTGTCCGCCCCGCTCACCTCGCCGCCCGCGGAGAGGAAGTCGAAGGTGTGGTCGGTGCGGGCGATGAAACCGTCGAGGCTGGTGCCGACGAAGACCGAAGTGCGCATGGCGGG
>JBGASS010000055.1:0-10066 GCA_044229555.1 Holophagaceae bacterium | reverse complement strand
GGGCCCGGCTAGGTCTGGCCAATCAACCTCCCTCGTTAGGCTGCCCATGCGGATTCTGGCTTTCACCCTCTGCCAAGTCATCGCCGCTCAGTCTCAAGACGACTCGATCCGATTCGACAAAATCACGTCTCTGATCCAGTGCGTGGGTTCCGGCGACCGACGACAAATTGTCCGCCTAATCACGTACCCGTTAGGAAGGCCCTACCCGCTCAAGCCGATCAGGTCCCCCCAGGAATGTCTGCTGCGGTTTGACGAGGTCTTCGACGAAACCCTGATTACAGACATGAAGAACAGCGACCTCCAAGAAGACTGGGGGCGAGTGGGTTGGCGTGGGATCATCTTCAAGAGTGGCTCGCTCTGGCTGGATGACGACTACCGGATAAAAACCATCAACCATGAGACCGGGAAGACGAAGGCCCTCAGGGCCGCGGCGATCCAGAAACAGAAACTGCGGCTTCCCCTAGCTTTGAGGGACTTCGACGAGCCCGAACTGGAATGGAAGACTTCGAAATACGTCATACGGGTGGATCGAAAGGGAACCGAGTATCGCCTGATCGTGTTCGATAGAAGGTCACCATCCAAGGTTCTTCACGTCTTCCAGAAAGGCGCCTTCCAGTTCAACGGCACCATGGGTGCATTCAACATCGACTGGCAATCGGGCGGAAAGACCTATCGGGTTTCTTCCGAGAACCCTGACTCAGGGGATGAGTTCTTCATCTACGACTCACTGGTCGAACCCACGGAATGGCCAGAGCATCCATCCTTGGCGCAGAAGAGGCTTTCCCGGTGATGAATGAAACTTTCGAGATCCTTTCCCAATGATGCACATTCGCCCCGACGACCTCTCCAGCCCCGAAATCCGCGCCCTCCTCGAGGAGCACCTGCGGAACATGCGCAGCATCTCGCCTCCCGAAAGCGTCCATGCGCTGGATCTGGATGCCCTCCGCCGGCCGGAGATTTCGTTCTGGACCGTGTGGTCGGGTCCGGAATTGATGGGCTGCGGGGCGCTGAAGGAACTGGATCCGCGCCACGGCGAGATCAAGTCCATGCGCACGGCGGGGGCGCATCGGCGGAAGGGCGTGGCCCAAGCGGTCCTTCAGCACATCCTCGACGTCGCCGCCGCCCGGGGATACCGGCGGCTGAGCCTGGAAACGGGGGCGCAGGACGCCTTCGAGCCCGCGCGCAGGCTGTACGCGCGCTTCGGGTTCAGCTTCTGCCCGCCCTTCGGGAGCTACGCCGAGGATCCGAACAGCGTCTTCATGACCAGAAGCCTCCCACCTCGATAGCCCCATCCCGCGCCCCCGCCCTGGGCCGTTCCGCCCTGGGGCAGTGCTGAAGCCTTCCAGCACCCCCGGTGGTAGGATCTCGGTCCTCGCTCCCCCCCTACCCGGCCCCCCAGGAGGACGCCATGATCGTCGTGAGGAACACCTTCCGCATCAAGTTCGGCCAGGCCAAGCCCGCCATCGCCGCCTTCAAGGAGATCCTGGCCCTCAACGCCAGGCTGGGCGTGGGCGCCAAGTCGCGGCTGCTTTCGGATCTCACCGGCGCCTCGTACACGCTGGTCTTCGAGATGGAGTTCAACAGCCTCGGCGACTGGGAGAACCAGTCCATGAAGATCATGGGGTCCAACGAGTGGCGCGCCTGCTACGAGACGTTCATCCCCTACGCGGAAGCGGGATCCCGCGAACTCTTCAATGTCGTCGAGTGAGGCCCCAGCCCCGCCCGCTAAGCACCAGGCGCCCTCCGCCGTAGCCGACCCAACCTTCCCCGGAGCCGACGCATGACCTCCGTCCGCCGGAACGCCCGCATCGCCGGCTTCCTCTACCTCCTGCTCGGCCTCGCGGCCCCCATCCGCCTTCTCGTCATTCCCAGCATGCTCTTCGTGAAGGGGGACGCCACGGCGACGGCGGCCAACATCGCGGCCCACGAGGGGCTCTTCCGCCTCGGCATCGTCACCGACCTCTTCAGCGGCACCATCCTGATCTTCATCGTCCTGGCCTTCCACCGGCTCTTCAAGGACGTGGACTGGGACCAGTCGGTTCGGCTGATCCTCCTCGGAGGCGTGCTGCCGGCGGCCATCTACTTCCTAAACGTCGCGAACGACCTGGCCGCCCTGCTGCTGGTGCGCGGCGCGGACTACCTCGCCGTCTTCGACAAGCCCCAGCGGGACGCCCTGGCCATGTTCTTCCTCCGCCTGCACGGCCAGGAGATCCTGGCCGCCGAGACCCTCTGGGGCCTCTGGCTCTTCCCCATGGCCATCCTCACCTGGAAGTCCCGCTTCCTGCCCCGCTTCCTCGCCGTCTGGCTGGGCCTCAACGGCGCCTCCTACCTCGCCCTGAGCTTCATCGGCATCCTGTGGCCCCACCTCGAGGACACCGCCTCGACGATCGCCTTCCCCGCTCAAATGGGCGAAGTGGTGTTCATGCTGTGGCTGCTGATCATGGGGGCGAAGGAACGGCCGGCGGAGACCACAGCCTAACCTTCGAAGCTCACCCACCCCGCTCGTCCGGGAATCTCCCGGCGCACGATGGCCTTCGCCGGCGGATTCTGCGCCTTCAGCTCCGGCAGCCAGTCCGCATGGGTCCGGGCCTCGACGCCCCGGTCCTTCAGCCCGCCGAGAAAGGCATCAAAGGTCTCCGCCAATGCGCCGCCCTCCACTTCCGTGTGCAGGGCGTACACGTTCAGCGCGTCCTCCCTCACCATGGCCCACACTTCCTCGTTCACCTGCGCCGGCGTGCGGCCGTCCAGGCCCAGCAGCTCGTCCAGGGTCGGTAAGGTGGTGGGGATCTGGAGGGTCGCTAGCGTCTTCCCGTTCACCACGGGATAGAAGGGCGCCTCGCCGCGGCAGTCGCCGGCGTAGTCCAGGGCGTAGGCCTCCTGCAGCTCGAGGGTGGTGTCGTTGCAGCGCCAGGCGGGGCTCACGGCGCCTTTCGCCTTGAACCCGAAGATCTCCTCGAAGGCCCCATGGGCGTTGGCGTGCCACTGGGCCAGCCACTGTCGCGATTTCCGGTCCAGCAGGTCGTGGTACTGCACGTGGTCCCAGGCGTGGATGCCCACCTCGTGGCCCGCGGCCCGCGCCGCGCGCATCTCCGCGGCGGCCCGTTTCGAGATGATGGGCGCCGGGAGCAGTACGCCATACATCATGGTCCTGAAGCCGTAGAGCTTCGCCGCGTGGGTGCGGCGCATCTTCTGCAGGAAGCCCTTGCGGAAGACCCGCCGCAGCGCCTTGCCGCTGTTGTCCGGGCCGAAGCTGAAGTAGAAGCTCGCGCGCATGGCGTGCCGGTCCAGCATCCGCAGCAGGGCCGGAATGCCGCGGAGGGAGCCTTCCAGCGTGTCGACGTCGACCCGCAGGGAGATGGCCTTCAACTCCCCTCTCCCATCCCCGCGCCGGGCCCGCCTTCGCTGCGCATGGTCTCGCTGCGGTCGGCGCGGCGCATCTGCACGAAGCGGTAGAGGGCGTCCATGTCCTCGGGGCTGGCGTCCCGGATGACGAGGCCGATGCGGGTGGGCAGGGCCTCGTCGTCCAGCAGGGTCACATGGCGGATCTCCCCCACCGCCCGGAGCGCGCCGGCCCCCGGCAGGGTGGTGCGGACCTCCACGATGCTGAAGGGCTCCAGGGCGAGCTCCATCGCCAGGCCGAGGCCCAGGCCCGTCTCCGTGAGGTTCATGATCCGCGCCGGCCACACGCCGCCGTTGGCCTCCAGCTCCGCCTGCAGGGGCGTCTGGCTGGGCCCCGCCACCCGCATGTCCTTCCGGTAGTGGAAGCCGATCTCCGGCCCCGGCCAGGCCAGGCGGAGGACCGGCCCCGCCAGCGCGTCCCCTTCGAGGGGCTCCAGGAACACGGTCGCGGCGCTGAGGACCTCGTCGCCCATCACCAGGGAAAGGGCGGCCTTCGTGCCGGAGACCGGCAGCTGGTCCCGGCGCTTGGCCCCCAGGAGCGCGAGGTCGAGGCCGCTGCGCATGCTGGCGAGGCGCAGGTCCCCCAGGATGCGGTTGCTGCCCTCCAGGCGCAGGGTGGCCGGCGCGCGGGTGTCGATGGCCTTGCGCAGCAGGTCTTCCAGCTCGGCGGGGGAGGGCGTCCGGACGGGGGGCATCTCAGACTCCGTGCTCCAGGCGGTGGGCCAGGTGGGGATGCAGGCCCGCCGCCAGGATGGCCTTGGCGGCGCCCCGGTGGTCGTAATCCAGGCGGTGGAGGCGCAGCCGGTTCTTCGCCGGATCGAAGCTCATGAAGGAGAGGCGGGGATCCCGGTCCCGGGGCTGGCCCACGCTGCCCGGATTCACCAGGTAGCGGCAGCCCGCCCGCAGGTGGAACCATTCGTTGGCCTCGAACTCCACCCAGCGCAGGGTGTGGGCCGCCTCGTCCAGCTCGAAGGTGCCCGGCAGGTGGGTGTGCCCGAAGAAGCAGACCTGGGCCTGGAAGGCGTCGAAGGCGTGCAGCGCGTCCCGGGGATGGAGCAGGTAGGCGTCCTCGTCGAAGGGGGCGCCGTGGGCGATCTGGTAGTCCTCGCCGACCCAGGCGGGGCCCATGGGCAGCTCCTCCAGGAAGCGCTGGTTCTCCCGGGACAGGCGCTCCGCGGTCCATTCCGCGGCGCTGCGGGCGGGCGGGCTGAAGGTGGTCATGGGCTCGAGGCGGGCGCAGGCCTTGTCATGGTTGCCCCGCACCATCACCCGGGGCTTCAGCTCCCGCAGCCTGTCCAGGACCTGGTTCGGATGGGCGCCGTAGCCCACCAGGTCGCCGAGGATCACGAAGCGCTTGATGGCCCGCCGGTTCGCGAAGCGCAGCACCCCCCGCAGGGCGTGGAGGTTGGCGTGCAGATCCGAAAGGATGAGGTCCATGGGGTGAGGGGTCAGGATACAGCAGAGGCCAAGGCCCGCCCGACATCTTCCGCCCCCCGCCCCAGGGGCAGGACGCAGGGCAGCAGGCTCCAGCGCGCGAGGCGCTCCCGATGACGGGCCATGAAGATCCCGCGATCCGCGGCCAGGGGGCGGTGGGGGTCGGCGCCGGCGCGTTCCCAGCAGGTGGCGGGAGGCTCCGCCAGCCAGAGGACCTGGAAGCCCGCCGCCCCTGCGGCCCCCCGCACCGCCGCCGATTCCCAGGCGCCGCCCCCGAGGGCGACCACCGCCGGGGCGGAGAGCAGGGCCGGCAGCACCGCGGCCTCGTGGGCCCGGAAGGCCCCTTCCCCGTCCTCCAGGAAGATCGCCGGGATGGGCTTCCCTGCCCGGGCTTCGATGGCCAGGTCCAGGTCGTGGAAGGGCAGTTCCAGCTCCAGGGCCAGGGTCCTGCCGAGGGTGGATTTCCCGGCGCCGCTGCTGCCGGCGAGGAGGATCCCCTGCCCCCTCCCGATGGGCGGCCGCGCCTTCCAGCGGGCGAGCTGGGCCCCCCACAGCAGCCCCGATGGATCCGCGGCTGTGGCGAGGGCGCTCACCATGGCGAGGGCTTCGGCGCCGGCGTCGAAGCAGGCCGTCAGATCCTCGAGGTCGAGGCCGCCGATGGCAACCGGGGCGAGACCCTTCGACCGCAACGCGGCGCAGCCTGCCGCCAGGCCTTCAAAGCCGATGGGCTCCGAATGGTCCGCCTTGGTCGCCGTGCCCCGCACGGGACCCACGCCGGCGTGATCGCATTCGACGGGCACCGCGTTCCATTCCGCCGCGGTGTGGGTGGAGGTGCCGATGTGGATCGACGCCAGGCCTGGGAGCTTTCGCGCCGCCTCGGGCGGCAGGTCCTCTTGGCCGAGATGCAGGCCCCAGGGCGCGAGGCCCTCCGCCGCCGCCAGGACGGCGAGGTCCGCCCGGTCGTTCACCACGAGCAGCGGCCAGCCGCCATTGCCTGCGGAAGCCTGCAGGGCGGCCCGCAATTCCTCCATCTGCGCCAGGGCGTCCAGGGGCTTGCCCCGGAACTGCACGAGGGGAAAGCCCGCGTCGCCGAAGCGGCGGATCTGGGCGCAAAGGCTGAGGCCCTGGCGGGCGTCGGTGATGGGGTAGAGGGGCGGCAGGGGAAGCGTCACGCCGCCTCTTCCTCTCGGTATCGCTGCGCGATACGCGAGACCGCGCCGTGCTTCAATCCGTCGCACCCGTGCACCGGGTGTCGTAGGCGGCCTTGGAAATTCATGCGGCTCCATCCTCTCGGTATCGCTGCGCGATACGCGAGGCCGCGCCGTGATTCAATCCGGCGCACCCATTCGACATGCGCCGCATGCGGTCCGGGTGGTTCATGCGGCTCCATCCTCTCGGTATCGCTGCGCGATACGCGAGTCCGCGCCGTGCTTCAATCCGTCGCACCCGTGCACCGGGTGTCGCAGGCGGCCTTGGAAATTCATGCGGCTCCATCCTCTCGGTATCGCTGCGCGATACGCGAGGCCGCGCCGTGATTCAATCCGGCGCACCCATTCGACATGCGTCGCATGCGGTCCGGGTGGTTCATGCGGCTTCTTCCTCGGCGAACTGCAGCCGCACCAGTTTCGCGTAGTGCCCGTCGTGCACGATCAGCTCGTCGTGGGTCCCGCGCTCGATGATGCGGCCCTGGTCCATGACCCAGATCTCGTCGGCGTCCTTGATGGTGCTGAGGCGGTGGGCGATGGTGAAGGTGGTCATGCGGTGGCTGACGTGCTCCACCACGGCCTGGATGCGGGCCTCGGTCTCGCTGTCGATGTTGGCGGTGGCTTCGTCCAGGAGCAGGATCGCGGGCTCCTGGTAGAGCATGCGGGCGAAGGCCACGAGCTGGCGCTCCCCGGCGCTGAGCTTCTGGCCGCGCTCGCCGACCTGGGTCTGCAGGCCGTCGGGCAGCCGTTCCACCAGGGACCGGAGCTGGCTCTGGGAGAGGACGCCCTGCACACGGGCCTCGTCCCTCTCCCGGCCCAGAATGATGTTCTCCTCCAGAGTGCCGCTGAAGATGAAGACGTCCTGGAGCACCAGGCCGAAGAGGTGGCGCAGGCCCTTCAGCTCCAGGTCCCGGACGTCCACGCCGTCCACGGTGATGCGGCCCCCGGCCACGTCGTAGAAGCGCATGAGCAGGTTGATGAGGGTGCTCTTGCCGGCGCCGGTGTGGCCCACCACGGCGATGCGCTGCCCTTTCGGGATCGCCCCGCTCAGGTCCTGCACCACCTTCCGGCCGCCCTCCTCGTAGGCGAAGGAGACCCCCTCGAAGCGGATCTCCCCTTCGAAGACCGCGGGCTTCGGCTCCGGGGCCTCCCGGATCGCCTCCTGGTTGTCCAGCAGCTTGAAGATCCGTTCGCTGCTGGCCATGGCGGTCTGCATCACGTTGTAGCGCTCCGCCAGCTCGCGGATGGGCCGGAAGAACCGGCCGCTCTGCTGGATGAACGCGAAGAGCAGGCCCCAGGTCAGCGCGCCCGCCTGGAGCTTGATGCCGCCGTAGAAGATCAGCGCCGCCAGCGTCGCGGAGGTGATGAACTCCACCACGGGAAAGAAGACCGCGTAGGCGAAGATGGTCTTGAGGAAGGCCTCCAGGTAGCGGCGGTTCAGCGCGCCGAACTGGTCCCGGGCGCGGTCCTCCTGGGCATTGAGCTGCACCAGGCTCATGCCCGAGAGCTGCTCCTGCAGGTAGGCCTGGATGGCGGCGTAGCGCCCCTGCGTCTCCCGGAAGGCGTCCCCGGCGCGGCGGCGGAAGACCTCCGTCGCCACCAGGAGGAAGGGCATGATGCCCAGCGCCACCGCCGCGAGCCCAGCGTGCTTGGTGAACATCCACAGGACGATGGCCAGCAGGGAGAGGGCGTCCCCCACGATGGCCACGAAGCCCGAGGAGAACATCTCGTTGAGGTTCTGCACGTCGCTGGTGACCCGGGTCATCAGGCGGCCCACGGGATTGCGGTGGAAGAAGTGGGTGCTGCGCCGCATGAGGTGGGCGAAGAGCTGCATCCGCAGGTCCAGCATGGCCCGCTGCCCCACCCAGGCCAGCAGGAGGTAGCGGGCGGTCTGGACCGCGAAGCCCAGGAGCAGGAAGCCGAGGAAGGCCAGCACCAGGGGCGCGGAGCCCGCCATGCTCCCCTTGGCCAGGTGGTGGTCGATGAGGCGCAGGGTGAATTCGGAGGGCAGCACCTCCAGGAAGGCCGAGGCCACCATGAGGAGGAGCAGGGCCACCAGGCCCGCCCAGTAGGGCCGCAGGTAGCCCAGCAGCCGGAAGAGGAGGGTGTGGCGCAGCTCCCGGCCCTCCGCCTGGTCGCTCTGGAAGAAGCCGTCCTCGTTCGACATGGGCTCATTATCCGGGAACTTGCCTCGTGGCATGATGGAAAAGCGCCCGGACGCCGCCCCGGCCCTGTTCAGACCCCATTCAGATCCCCATCGAAGGCCCGCACGCCATGACCCGCTGCATCGTGTACATCGACGGCAACAACCTCTTCCATTCCGCCAAGCAGCTGGGCTTCGAGCTGGACTACTGCAAGCTGCTGGCGCACCTGGGCGAGGGCCGCGAGCTCCTCCGGGCCTTCTTCTACACCGGCGTGGACGAAGCCGCGGACCGCCAGCGGGGCTTCCTGCACTGGCTGCGGCGCAACGGCTTCCGGGTGGTGCAGAAGCCGGTGAAGACCGAGAAGGACGGCAGCCGCCGGGCCCGTCTAGAAGTGGAGATCGCCACGGACCTGCTGGCCTACGCGGACGCCATGGACGTGGCCATCCTCGTGAGCGGCGACGAGGACTTCGCCTATCCGCTCCAGGCCTTGGCCGCCAAGGGCGTGCGGGTGGAAGTCGCGGGCTTCCGCAGCGCCATGGCCAGCCGGGTCATGGACGCCTCCGACCGCTACCACGAGCTGGACGCCGCCATCGACCGGATCCGCAAGGATGCGGCCCCCGACGAAGACGATTTCCGGGAGCGCCTGTGAACAGACGCCTGTCCATCCTGCTCGCCCTCGCCAGCCTCCTCCAGGCCCAGGCGCCGCCGGCGCGCCCGGCCGCGGTCCACGCCACCCGGCCGGCCCCGGCCGCCGCGGTCGAAGCCCGCCTCCGGAAGGACACGGCCTTCCTCGCGTCGCCGGCCCTGAAGGGGCGCGGCAACGGCGAGCCCGGCCTGGAAAAGGCCGCCGCCCACGTCCTCGCCCGCTACAAGGCCCTGGGGATACCCGCCCAGGTCCTGCGCATGCCCTTCCCCACCGCCGTCGAGCGCGTGGAGGCGGAGGCCGCTCTCAATTTCGGGGACGGCGAAGCGCGGCCGCTGGCCTGGGGGAAGGACGTGGAGGCCATGTGGGCCAGCGGCGACGCCAGCTTCCGCTACAAGGCCCTCGTCTTCGCCGGCTACGGTCTAGGCTCCCCCGGCCGCCAGGACCTCGATGGCCTCGAGCTCAAGGGCAAGGTGGTCATGATGCTGCGGGAGATCCCCGCCCCCGTCGCCGCCGCCGCCCGCCTCTCCCCCCTGGAGACCTCTCCCCTGGCCCGGGCCAAGGCCCTGCTCACCGCGCGGCCCGCGGCGGTGGTCTTCCTCGAGGAGGCCCCTGCGGTCCCCCCCATGGCCCGCATGGACGGCGCCGCCACCCTGCCCATCCCCATGCTGGCCATGACCGTCGAGGCCGCCGCCCGGGTCTGCCCGGACCTCCAGGAACGCGTGGCCCGGCTGAAGGCCACCGGCGAGCGGCAGAGCAAGGACTACGTCTACGCGCCCTGGTCCTACATCAACCTCACCCTGCAGCTGAAGCGGGTGGAGGCGCAGCTGCCCATCGTCGTCGCCCAGCTCAAGGGCGGCGCGGCGCAGGACGAGTTCATCGCCCTGGGCGCGCACATGGACCACCTGGGCACCACGGGCCGCCACAGCATGGCCGGCGCGGGCCGGGAGCTGCCCCACCCGGGGGCCGACGACAACGCCTCCGGCACCGCCCTGGTCCTGGAACTGGCCCGGGAGCTGAAATCCACGCGCCCGAAGCGCTCCCTGCTCTTCCTGCACTTCTCGGGCGAGGAGGAGGGGCTCCTCGGCTCAGCCTGGTGGATGCAGCACCCCACGGTGCCCAAGGCGCAGGTGCGCTTCATGGCGAACTTCGACATGGTGGGGCGCCTCGATCCCGCCCGGCCCACCCTCCAGCTCGGCGCCTACGGCGCCCCGCGGGCCGCCTTCGAGCGGGCCAGGGCC
>JBGASS010000054.1:9322-10306 GCA_044229555.1 Holophagaceae bacterium | reverse complement strand
CCGGGCCCCCCGGCCCGCAACCGCGGGCTCAACCCGGGGCTGTCCTTCACGCCGGTGCTGTAGTGCTCGATCACCTCCTCCAGGGTCGCGAAGCGCCCGTCGTGCATGTAGGGCGCCCGCAGCGCCACGTTGCGCAGGGAGGGCACCTTGAAGCGGCCACCGCCGGCGCCCGCGTCCGCGAGGGTCGCGTCCAGGCCGTTGTTCTCCGGCTCCGCGGCGATCTGCGCCGGCGTGCCGTGGCAGGCGTCGCAGCGCAGGGTGCGGCCCGGGGCCATGCCGCCGCCTACGAAGAGCTGGAGGCCCTGCAGCTCCTGGGCGGTGAAGACCGCCGGGAAGGCGGGCGCGCCGCCCTGGAAGGCGAGGTCGTACTTCGACCGGGTGGACACCATGGACCGCACGAACTGGGCGAGGGCCCGCGAGATCCGGCCGCGGGTCACCGCGGAATCGCCGAAGGCGGCCTGGAAGAGGGGCGCGTAGTAGGGCAGCGCCGCGAGCCTCGTCTCCAGGGCCGGCAGGGTCATGCCCATCTCCACGGAGTTCTGGATGGGCTGCAGGACCTGCTCCTCGAGGGTGGCGGCGCGCTCGTCCCAGAAGAAGCGCCCCCGGGCGTAGAACTTGGCGTTGGTGAGGCCCATGGCGTGGCGAGCCGTGAGGCCGCCCTCGAAGCCCCGGCTCAACCGGGCGGAATCCGAGAAGCCCTTGGCCTGCTGGTGGCAGCTGGCGCAGGACACCGCACCGTTGAGGGAGAGCCGCTTGTCGTAGAAGAGCACCCGGCCCAGGGTGGCGCCCGCATTGGTGATGGGATTGTCCGGAGGGGTGTTGTCCGCCCGCAGGCCGCCGGGCCCCTGGAGGTTGGCCAGGTGGGGCGGCAGGTTCGCCGCCGCGGGCCCCGCGTAGTCGAAGGGCACCGGAGGCAGGGTTGGGCCTTGGACCGTGGTGTCCGGCGCGGCGGAACCGTTGGCGCCGGTGCCGGAGGAAGGGCCG
>JBGASS010000054.1:0-9305 GCA_044229555.1 Holophagaceae bacterium | reverse complement strand
CGCCGCCGCAGCCGGCGGCGGCGAGGAGGAAGAGGGCGGTGAGGGAGGCGCGGGTCATGGTGGCTCCGGATCCAAGGCGCAGCGGAATTCCTGGAGGATGCGCGGGTGGTTGGGAAAGCTCGGCTGCGGACGAGGAAGGGCGCGTTGGGGGGGGCCAACGGTCCATAAGGCCGCCGAGCGGCCGCCCGGGCTTCCTGCCCCCTTCCGGCCGGGCCCGCTATGCTGCGGAGGCCCATCCCGAGGCGCCCCATGCCCCCGCTGGACCCCCAGCTCCGCTCCGCCATCGACGCCTACTTCGGCGCCATGAACGCCCGCGACGAGGCGGCCTTCGCCGCCGGCCTGGCGGAGGACATCACCTTCTTCGGCAGCATGGCGGGCGTCCGGATCCAGGGCCTCGACGCCGTGCGGGGCATGTTCCAGGCCCTGGGGGAGCGCTTTCCCGGCCTCCGCCAGGAACCGGGCCGCAGCTTCGGCCCCGGGCCCGAGGTGGCGGTGGCCGTGGACATCACCGTGGACACCGACCGGGGCGAGGGGATCTGGGTCTTCCGCTTCAACGGCAGCGGGCGCATTGAGCGGGTCTCGGCCCTCTACGACCCGCGGCCCTTCCAGATCCGGCGGGCCCGGGCCGACGCCGAGGCCGGCGGAGAGCCTCCCGAACCGGGGTCGGACAGCCCGGAGCGGCGCGTGGTGGAAACCTATTTCGCCACATTCAACTCCGGGGACGAGGAGGCCCACATGGGCCTCTTCGACCCCGAGGTGCACTTCTTCGGCTCCCTGAGCCGCATCGACAGCGCCGGACTCGCCACGATCCGCGGCGTCCACCACGGGGTCCGGTCCTCCATGGGCGTCCAGCGCCTCGAACTCACCGCCCTCTACGGCCGCCGCCAGGAAGTGGCGGCCCTCCTGTCCTTCACCGCCGGGGGCGCCGGTCCTTCGGCGGAGGGCGTGTGGGCCTTCCGCATCAACGGGAAGGGGCTCATCGACCGCCTCTCCACCCTCTGGAATCCGGCCTTCCTCCGAAGGACCCCCGGAGGCTGATCAACGGGCCTGCCGGGTCCTTTCGATCCAAAGCCCCCAGAAGGGCGGCAGCCAGCCGATGAGGGCGCTCCAGGCCAGGGCCCGCTCGCTCGGGGGCAGGGCGAGGCCGAGGGAGTTGCCGGCATACATGACCGCGAAGGTGAGGACGAGGCTCCAAAGCGAGACGTGGCCGGTCCAGCCCCGGGCCCGCGTCGCGCGGAGGTACAGGGCCACGCCGGCGAGGAACATCGCCGACTCGAGGCCGACGGTGGCGGGCATGCTGTTCCAGAGCCCGAGGCCGACACGCGCCCCGCCGGGGAGCAGGGGCAGGTCCGGGGCGTGGGTGAGCCAGTCCAGGACCCAATGGGAGACCACGAGGGCACCGATCCAGCCCGCGCTTCGCAGGTTCCGGCTCCAGGCGAAGGCGAGGCCGCCCAGGAGCAGGCCCCACAGGACCGTGAAGAGCAGGCTGTGGGACCAGGGGTAGTGGACGAATTCCAGCGGCGTGTAGGCCGTGGCTCCGGGCCGGATGCGCACCTGCTCCAGGTCCGCCAGGAGCAGCACCGGCCATACCACGTCCAGCCACGACGCGGCGAGGAGCAGGGCGCCCAGGTTCGTCCGGGGCGAGGCCTTCTTCGCGGCGAAGGCCAGGGCGTAGTGGCCGATGAACATGGATCAGGCGTTCCGCGCGTAGGCCTTGGCCAGCCAGGTCCGCACGAAGCCGTCGATGTCGTCCAGGCTCCGGATCTCGATGCGGTGGGTGATGCGGTCCTTCTTCCCGAAGCCGCCGGTGTCGAGGAGGCGGCCGCTCTTCTCCTTCACGCCGGCGGGATCCCCCAGGGAAAGCCCGAAGTCGATGCGGGTCTGCGTCGTGGGCTTGATCTGGGCGATGACGTTCTTGCGGTAGATGGGCACGATGGTGGCGCAGGGGCAGGCCATGACGTCCTTGCCGAGGCCCAGGCTGAGCTCCAGCAGGGCATCGTAGAGGGGGCGCAGGGGCGCCTTCTTCCCGGCGTACATGGCCTCCACGTAGGCTTCCGCGGCCTTCAGGTAGCCTTCCGGCGTGTCCTCCAGGAAGGCGTGGCGGTCCGGGGTCACCAGGGCGCGCTCCGCCACGATGCCCGCCTGGGTGCCCCCCAGGCCCTCGCTCCGCAGCCAGGCGGTCAGCGCCTTCGCGTCCGCGCCCTTGGGGGCGGCCTTCTTCACGTGGGCCAGCCATTCCGGGAGGCTGCGGCCGGACTTGCCCTTGAGGTTGTCGACGATGGCCTGCTGGTAGGCCACGGCGGGATGGACCCCGTAGAGGGAAGGCTGGGCGGGCATGGCGGCTCCCTGGAAGGCTTTCATCGTATTCCGTCGACTGCCACACTGCCGCCACCTTTCGAGGAGCGCGTCATGGGTCTCATGGACATGGTCGGTGGTTTGATGGGCGGTGGCGGCCAAGGCCCGAACCCGATGCTCCGTGCGGTGATCGGGATGATCCAGCAGCATCCGGGCGGGATCCAGGGCCTGCTGGGACAGTTCCAGGAGCAGGGGCTGGGGGACCAAGTGGCGAGCTGGGTGGGTACGGGCCAGAACCAGGACATCGGCGCGGAACACGTGCAGCAGGCCCTGGGCCAGGACTCGATCGCCGGCCTCGCGCAGCAGCTCGGCATCGGCCACGGCGAGGCCGCCTCCGGGCTCGCCCAGTTCCTGCCCCTCGTCATCGACAGGCTGAGCCCCCAGGGCCAGCTGCCGAGCCAGGAGGAGACCGACGCGGGCGGCGGCCTGATGGGCATGCTGGGCGGACTGCTGGGATGACGGGGAGGCGCGGCCGCACCCTGGCCCTCCTGCTGCTGGCGTTGCCGCTCCTGGCCCAGAAGCGCATCGCCATCACCCTGGACGACCTGCCCTTCCATCCCGCCGCGACGGGGCTCGCAGAGCAGCGTTCACAGACCCGCAAGCTGCTGGCGGCCTTGACGCGCCACCGGGTGCCGGCCATCGGGTTCGTGAACGAGGACAAGCTGCTGGCGAAGGGCCAGGTGGACGGGCGCATCGGGCTGCTGGAAGCCTGGCTCGACGCGGGGATGGAGCTGGGCAACCACACCTTCGGCCACGTGGGCTTCCAGGCGACGCCCCTCCCGGCCTACGAGGACGCGGCGATCCGCGGCGAGGCCGTCACCCGCTGGCTGCTGGCACAGCGCGGCCGGACGCCCCGCTACTTCCGCCACCCCTTCACCCAGACGGGGCCCACGAAGGAGGCCAAGGCGGCCTTCGAAGCCTTCCTCGATGCCCGCGGCTACGCCGTGGCCCCCTTCACGGTGGAGCACGACGACTTCGTCTTCGCCGCGGTCTACGAGGACGCGGTGCGGCGCGGACGCCGGAAGGAGGCCGCGAAGGTCCGGGAGGCCTACGTGGCCCACCTGGATCCCGCCCTGGAGACCTTGAAGTCCATGGCCGCGGAGCTCTTCGCCCGGGACGTCCCCCAGATCCTCCTCATCCACGCCAGCCGCCTCAACGCCGACGCCCTCGACGCCATGCTTGGAAGGCTGGAGCGGCGCGGCTACGCCTTCGTCCCCCTCGAGGAGGCCCTGAAGGATCCGGCCTACGCCAGCCCCGACGGCTACGTCGGTCCCCGCGGGCCCTCCTGGCTGCTGCGCTGGTCCAAGGGGCTGGGAAGGCCCACCACGAAGAAGGGCCAGCCGGATCCACCGGCCTGGATCATGGCGCGCTACGAAGCCCTCGGACGCTAGGCCGTGCCGGCACCAGAGGCCCCCGCCTAGGGTCTCGAGATCCGCGTGATCTGGGAGCGCCCCAGGGCGTAGAGGGCGCCGTCCGGGCCGGTGGCGAGATCCACCAGGTTGTGGGTCGTGAGGGCGAAGGCGTAGACCGCGTTGCCGTTGGCCAGGTCCATGCGGGCGATCCAGTTCCCCGTGTAGTCGGCGAAGAAGTAGTTGCCCACCATGGCGGCGGGAAAGGCCGGGCTGGGCGGGTCGTAGAAGGCCGCGCCCACCACGGAGACGCCGGCCTGGAAGGTGCCGGTGCTCTGGGGCTGGCCCGCGGGGGCGGAAGGGTGGCCGTAGGCGAAGAGGGGCGCCGTGAAGGCCGGGTTCGCGGTGGGGCCTTCGGTGGTCGGCCACCCGTAGTTGGCGCCGGCCTGGCCCAGATTGACCTCCTCCCAGGTGCTCTGGCCCACGTCGTTGATGTGCAGGCGCCCGGTGCCGGGCTGGAAGCCGAAGGTGAAGGGGTTGCGCAGCCCCAGGGCCCAGATGGCGCGGTTGAGGCCGGTGGTGGCGCCGAAGAAGGGGTTCGTGGCCGGGATGCTGCCGTCCAGGTTGAAGCGCAGGAGCTTGCCGAAGGGGGAGGCGAGGCTCTGGGCCAGGCTGGGCTGCGCGTTCTCCCCCACGGCGGCGTAGAGCAGGCCGTCGGGGCCCACGTGCAGGGCGCCGCCGTTGTGGTTCGTGGCGCTGCTCAGGTCCGGCAGGTCCACCAGCACGGTCTCGCCTCCGGCGGCGACGTTCCCGGCGGCGGTGAAGCGGCTGATGCGGTTGTGGGGCGCGGGGCTGAGGGCCGTGTAGTAGACGAAGACGTGGGGCGTGGCGGGGAAGGCGGGGTGGAAGGCGAGGCCCAGGAGGCCCCGCTCCCCGTTGGCGCTGGTGGCCACGGTGGCGAAGGGCGCGGGAAGCAGCACGCCGTTCTCGACGACCCGCACCGCGCCCCCCTGCTCGCACACGAAGAGCCTGCCGTCCGGGGCGAAGGCCATGGCGGTGGCGCTCGCGAGTCCGGTGACCCAGGGGCTGGTGCGGGTGAAGCCGGCGGGCACGGCGCCGCCGCTGACGCTGACCACCACCGTGGACCAGGGCGACAGGTTGCCCGCGCCGTCCCGGGCCCGGGCCCGCAGGACGTGCTGGCCGCTGGGCAGGAGGGCGGCGTTGAGGGTGGCCGTGTAGGGGGGCGACAGGACCTCGGCGCCCGCGTCCTCCCCATCCACCTGGAAGCGCACGCCGGCGACGCCCACGTTGTCCGTGGCCGCGGCCTGGATCTGGATCATGCCGGCGAGGCCCGCGGCGAAGGGCAGGGGCGAGGTGAGGGCGCAGGTGGGCGGGGCCGCATCGCCCGTCCCGGTGACGAGGATGCCCACCGCGTCGCTGGTGGCGGTGGCGCCGAGGTTGTCCGTGGCCCTCGCGCTGAGGGTGAAGGCCCCCGGATTCGCCGGCGTCCAGGTGTGGGCGTAGGGGGCCGAGAGGTCCGTGGCGAGGAGGTTCGCGCCCTCGAAGAATTCCACCCGGGCCACGGTTCCGTCCGCGTCGCTGGCGCTCGCGGTCAGGAGGATCCCCGTCCCGGCGACTCCGGTGGCGGGGGCGCTCAGGCTGATGGCGGGGGGCTGGTTGGCCGGCGCGCCGCCCCCGGAGGCTCCGGAGCAGCCGAGGAGGGCCGCGAGGGCGGGCAGAAGGAGGCATCGCAGCATGGGGCACCGGGAGGAACCTTCCCAAGATAGGCGCCGGGCCCGGGATCCGGCGGCGGATCCGCTCCTTCCTGGGCCAGCGGGCGGATCGCCGGGACGGACGGCGGATCGGGGCGAGGATCCGCGCCCTCTGCCAGCCGGACCGCCGCTTCTTCATCAGCGGCAACGCCCCGGGGAAGGGGCCGCAGCTGCGCTCCCTCGGCGCGGAGGAGTTCATGGCCCGGGCGATGCCTTCCTGGGAGCCGGGCTTCTTCGAGCAGGAGAGCGCCCGCAAGGTGGAGCGCTGGGGCAACATGGCCCAGGTCTGGACGGCCTACGAGACGCGGAAGACCGCCGGCGGGCCGGTCTTCATGCGGGGCGTCAACAGCCTGCAGATGCAGTGGGACGGCGCCCGCTGGCGGGTGCTGTCCCTCCACATCCAGCACGCGGATGCCGACACCGGCCCGCTGGAACGCGGCCGGGAGCCCGGCGCCGGTCCTAGCGGTACATCGGCAGGCCGGCCTTCTTCCAGGCCTTCATCCCGCCTTTGAGCACGTACACCCATCCGAAGCCCTTGGCCTTGAGGAGGAGGAAGGCCCGGTGGGAGAGTTCGTCGGTGTCGTCCACCAGCACGACGGGGCGCTTCTCGCCGGGATCGATCTTGTCGATCTCCCGGGGCAGGAGGGCCATGGGGATGTTGGCGGAACCCCGGATGTGCCCGGGCTTGGAGCTGAAGACCCGGGGCGGGCGGAGGTCGATGATGATGGGCCCGGAGCCGCTCATCAGCTCCTCCACCTGCCGGGGCTCCAGGGTGGGGCCGCCCCGCTTGGCGCGGCGGTTGGAGGGGAGCTCATAGAGCCACTTGGCGCCGCCCAGCAGGAGGATCAGCACGAAGGTGCCGCCGAAGATGATCCAGCCGGAGTAGTCCCGCCAGAGGGCGTCGTAGTCGAGGCCCGCCGGAGCCGCCTTGGCGGCGGCCTTGGGGGCGGTGATCAGGGCGAACCCGGTGGCGGATTCGAGCATGGGGACCTCGGGGAATTTCACCAACCATAACCGCTTCGCCCCCGCTTTTGTACCGGCCCCTGGCGCCCTGGCTAGGAACATCCCGTCCCCCTCTGGCATCCTGGGAGGGCACCGGAGTTCTTTGCCTTGAGATCGCGCGCCCTCACCCTTGCCCTCCCCGCCCTCGCGGGCCTGCTGCTCGCGTGCGGTTCCGGCGCCGCCGCAGGCCTCTCCACGGACCCCGCGGCGCCCGCGGTGGCGGTGGGCGAGCGCCTGGAGATCAGCCTGGTCTCCGAGGAGCCGTTGCGGGGCGAGCCGGAGTGGGAGCTCCTGGAACTCCACGGCGGCGGCCTGCTCTCCAGCCGCGGCCGCACGGTGACCTACGTGGCGCCGCCCGCCGCCGGAACCTACCACCTCATCGCCCGCGGGGCGCGGGTCGACGGCTCCCCCGCGCGGCTGATCCAGGCGGTCCAGGTCATGCCCCAGGCGCGGATCGAGCCCGCCAGCGCCAGCCTCCGGCCCGGCGCCACCCTGGCTTTCAGCGCCCGCATCAAGGGCCTGCCCCGGGGCACCGTCACCTGGAAGGTCGAGGACGCGGATAGCGGCGCCATCACCCCGGAGGGCGTCTACACCGCGCCGGGCCGGACCGGCACCTTCCGCGTCGTGGCCACCAGCACCGAGGACGCCTCGGTGCTGCTCACGGCCACGGTCACCGTCAACTAGCAGCCCTTGGGGCGGCCGACGCAGCACCGGCCACCCATCCGGCCGCTGGTGCCGGTCACGGCCCAGGCAGCGCCAGCCCGAAGCGCTCCGCCGCTTCCCGGAAGGCGCCGGGGATGGGCGCCGCGGCCTCGATGCGCCGCCCGTCGCCGGGGTGGTCCACGGCGAGCTTCCAGGCGTGGAGCAGGGGATGGGGCATGTCGAGGGGCCTGCGCTCGGCGTCCAGCCAGCGCCGGGCGCCGCCATACAGCGGATCGCCGAAGAGGGGGGCGCCCAGGTGCTGGAGGTGGACGCGGATCTGGTGGGTGCGGCCCGTGAGCAGCTCGCATTCCACCAGGGCGGCCTGGGGGGTGCGGCTGAGCACCCGGATCCGCGTCTGGGCGGAGCGGCCCGCGGCGGCGATGGTCATGCGCAGGCGGTCGGTGCGGTGGCGGGCGATGGGTTCGTCCACCAGCAGGGAGCCCAGTTCCGGCAGCTTCCGGGAATGGCGCACCAGGGCCAGGTAGCGCTTCTCCACCTGGCGGGCCTTGAACTGGCCCTGCAGGGCCGTCCAGGCCTCGAGATCCTTGGCCATGACGATGCAGCCGCTGGTGTAGCGGTCCAGGCGGTGCACGAGGCCGGGGTAGGGGGAGCGCGACTCCTCGTCGATCTCCCCCTCCTCGGGGTCGTAGTCCTCGCCCTGGGAGCGGATGTCCTGGAGGCTCGAGCCCGAGGCCTGGAGGCGGAAGAGCAGGGCGTTCAGGAGGGTGCCGCCCTCGTGGCCGGGGCCGGGATGCACCACCATGCCGCTGGGCTTGTCCACGATCCACAGGCGCTCGTCTTCGAAGAGGGAGGCGAGGCCCAGGTCCTCGCCCACCAGGTGCCCCGCCGGGGCCTTGAGCTCGGGGGCCTCGGTCTCCACCACGTCGCCGGCCTTCAGCTTGTGGCCGCCCTTGGTGGCCACGGCGCCGTTCACGGCGACGCGGCCCGCGTCGATCCAGCCCTCCCAGCGGGCGCGGGAGATGGAGGCGTCGGCCTCGGCGAGGAAGCGGTCCAGGCGGCCGGGCTGTTCGACTTTGAGCTGCATCAGGCTTCCTGGGGTTTGGCGGCGGCCCGCTTGAGGAAGAAGGCCAGGGTGAAGCCGATGGCCACGAAGAGGAGGGCGGTGGCGCGGCCGGTGGAGAGCCAGCTGAGCCCCAGCCAGAAGCCCCGGTCGCCATCGCCCCGCCAGGTTTCCACCAGGGCCCGGGCGATGCCTTCCAGGACGAAGTAGGCGCTCAGCACCTGGCCTTCGAAGCGGCGCCGGGGCCGCAGCCCCAGGAGCAGGCCCATGACGAGGAGGTTGGCGGCGAAGGTATAGAGCTGGACCGGATGGAGCGGGTGGTAGAGGGGCGTGCCGGAAAAGCGGTAGGCATCGGCGCTGGTGAAGCGGATCGCCCAGGGCTGCTCGCAGACGGTGCCATAGCAGCAGCCCGCCATGAGGCAGCCCAACCGGCCGATGGCCTGGCCCAGGGCGGTGGCGGGCACCAGGGCGTCGCCGGTGACGCCCAGGCGCAGGCCCAGCTTCTTCGAGCGCCAGAGGAAGGCTGCGAGGGCGCCGAGGATGCCGCCGTGGACGTGGCCCGCGGCCCGCAGCATGCCCAGGGAGAAGACCTGGCTCGCCGGGGTCCCGTTGAGGAGTTCCACGAGGATGTAGAGGATCCGGGAGCCCGCCAGGCCCGCCAGCAGCACGGTCATGGCCAGGTCCGACACGGCCTCGCCGGGGATGCCGTCCAGCTTCGCCTGGCGCTTCGCCAGGGCCATGGCCGCGAAGAAGCCCAGCGCCAGGATGAGGCCGTAGGTGCCCACCTCGAAGGTGCCGATGCGGAAGAGGACGGGGTGCATGGATTTCCTTTATCCCGGAAGGTCAGTCGTTGGGGAGGGCCCGCAGGCGCATGGGGGGCAGGTCCAGGGCCTTGATCTCGAAGCTGAGGATCTCGCCGTAGGGCTGCAGCAGGGGGCGCAGCTCCCGGGCGACGAGGGGGCGGAAGGCCTTGTGGAAGTCCTGGGCGAGGTCGTATTTCGGCCGGCCCTTGATGCGGAACTCCCGGACGCTGCCGGTGCGCATCTCGATGAACTCCACCCCGTCGAGGTGGGGCGCCAGGGCTGCCAGCACGGCGAGACGGAC
>JBGASS010000053.1:0-10470 GCA_044229555.1 Holophagaceae bacterium | reverse complement strand
GAAGGGCAGCTTCACGAGCCACCGCGCGGCCAGGTAGGTGAGGGGGCTGAGGCGGTAGACGATGGCCATGGGGGTGCCCAGCAGCGCGGTCTCCAGGGTGGCGGTGCCGCTGGCCACCAGGGCCGCGTCCGCGTAGGCCCGGGAGGCGTAGGTGAGGCCGTGCAGGATCCGCACCGGCGCGCCGCCGAGCCGGTCGGCCACGAAGGCCTCGTCGAGGGTCGGCGCGAGGGGGAGGACCCACTGGCAGCGGCCGCCCCACGCCTTCGCCAGCTCCGCCATGGGCGGGAGCAGGCGCCTCACCTCCCCCCGGCGGCTGCCGGGGAGCAGGGCCACCACCGGCCGCGCGGGATCCAGTCCCGCGTCGCGGAAGAAGGCCGCCCGCTCCACCTCCGGCTTCACCGTCTCCACCAGCGGGTTGCCCACCCAGATCGCCTCCACCGGAAGGCCGGCGAAGAGGGCCGGCTCGAAGTCGAAGAGGCAGTAGAGGGTGTCCAGGACGCGCCCCAGCTCGGGGACGCGGCCCTTCTTCCAGGCCCAGACCTGGGGGCACACGTACTGGCGCAGCTTCACCGCCGGCAGGGCCTTCCGCAGGGCCTTGGCGAGGCGGAGGTTGAAGCCGGGATAATCGATGAGGAGGGCGGCCTCGATGCGCTCCTCCCGCGCCGCGGCGAGGACGCCCTTGAAGAGGCGGTTCAGGGCGGGCAGGTGCCTGAGGACCTCCACGAAGCCCACGACGCCGAGATCCTTCACGTCCGCCAGCTGGCGGTCGAGGAAGGGCGCCATGAGGCCGCCGCCGATGCCGATGATCCGCAGGTCCGGGCGGCGCGCCTTCAGCGCCTTCAGGATCTCCGAGCCGTGCAGATCCCCCGAGGCCTCCCCGGCGACGACCAGGAGCGTCGTCAACGCAGGCGCTCCCGCTCCAGGTGGGATCCGAACACCACGCCCTCGTCGGGCAGGATGGGCCGGCCCAGGGCGTGCGTGGGCCGCCCGGCGGGGAAGAGCACGCCGGGGTGCCGCGCTTCCAGGGCCGCGAGGCGGGTCTGCAGGTCCGCGGCGTCGTCCCCGGGAACCGCCATGTTCCAGCGGTAGCCGGTGGCCTGGAGGGCTTGCAGGTCCGCCCCCGCGGAATGCACGGCGGTGAGAAGGCGGTCGCTGAGGGCTTCCAGATCGTCCCCCACGGAAGCGTCCCAGCAGAAGCCCACGGCCTCCCCCCGGGCCTCCTTGAGGCGCTTCGCGAGGCCGGCGGCGGAGCCGGGCTCCGGCCGCAGCGCGACCTTCACGCCCCGGCCGTGGGCCTGCTCCAGGATGGCTTCCAGGGTGCGGAAGAAGCGCGACGTGCCCCGCAGGCCGGAGGGTTCGGAGGCCCGCAGCACCAGGAAATCCGGCTCCAGGCGGGAGCCGAGGGCTTCCAGGGCCGCCAGGGCCAGGGCGTCGCCCCAGGGCAGGGCCGGCAGGTGGAGGGCGTGGATCCCCACGCCCCGGAGGGCGGTGGCCGGCCACCCGGGATGGGGGACGCCCTGCAGTTCCAACTCCACCTCCCGGAAAGCCTGGAAGGCGGCGGGATCCTGGGCGGCGGGCAGCAGCGGGACGAAACGCATGAGATCATGATGCTCCAGCGGAGGCGGCCATGGCCCGGGTTTTCACCCTTCCAGAAGCCCAGGAGCTCATGCCCCTGGTGAAGCGAATGACCCTGCCGGCCTTCGAGCTGGCCATGGGGCTCGCCGGCGATCTCGAAACCGCGGAATCCGAGGGCCGCGAGGCGGACGCCGAGGCCCTGCGGGAGCGCATCCAGGCCCTCGTGGAATCGTGGGCCGAGGGCATCCGGGAACTCGGCGCCGACGTGAAGGGGCTCTGGCTCGTGGACTTCGACAGCGGCGACGGCTACTGGTGCTGGGCCCATCCCGAGGAGGCCCTGGACCACTGGCATACCTACGAAGGGGGCTTCCGCGCGCGGATCCCGGTGGCCCAGCGGCCCGTGCACGCCGAACCCTGAATCCATGAAGCGGCCCCGCGCGAGCCTCCCCGAACCCGAGGACCTGCGGGCGGCGTTCCGCGCCGCGGTGATGCGGATCGTGGCCCGCATCCCGGCTGGCCGCCTCGCCAGCTACGGCCAGGTGGCCGCCCTGGCGGGCTTCCCGCGGCGGCCGCGGCAGGTGGGCATGGTGCTGAAGGGCCTGCCCCCGGACACGGACCTGCCCTGGCACCGCGTGGTGAACACGAACGGCTACGTGCCTTCGAAGGGCCGCTGGTGGGGCGCCCTGGAGCAGATCGCGCGGCTGAAGGCCGAAGGCGTCCTCGTGGACGCGGAGGGCAACCTCGACCTGGAGGCCCGCCGCTGGGACGGGAAGGCCCGCAAGGCCCCCCGGAAATAGAACGCCGAACGCGCCGTTCACCGCTCGTCACAGGCGGCCGGGAACCTTCCTCCATGCGCCTAACGGTGGTCCTGGAGACCCCGCGATGCCGAACGACCCTGAACCGCACCCTCGGCCTCCCGCCGGCCTCTCGCCGGCGATCACGGCCGTGCCGGCCTCGGCCCAGGCCCCGAAGATCGGCGGCCTCCTGCAGGTCTGGAACAGCCAGATGACGGACAACAACCTGCGCCTGAATGCCGAGGCCGGCGGCACCTTCAACCTCCGCTCCGAGTTCCAGGAGAACGGCTTCAGCATCCGCCGCTCGGAGATCAAGCTCGCCGGCAGCATCACCGACGACATCGAGTACGAAGTGATGCTGGACCCCTCCATCAACACCTCCGCCACGAACCCCAGCATCCTCCAGGACGCCGCCATCCTCTGGAAGCTCGGCAACGGGTTCGACCTCAAGGTCGGCCAGTTCAAGAACCTGCAGACCTTCGAGGGCCTCACCTCCTCGGGCGAGATCCTCTTCGCCGAGCGGGCCCAGCTGGCCCGCCAGTTCGGCGACAAGCGGGACCGCGGCGCCGCCTTCAGCTATTCCACCGGCGACCCGAAGGACTTCGCCTTCAAGGGCACCGTGGCCTTCTTCAACGGCCTGAACGACGCCGTGGCGGGCAAGGGCAATGACACGAACGCCCAGAAGGACTTCGTCGCGCGCCTCGACTTCACCTACGCCCGGACCCACAGGTTCGGCCTCTACACCCTCCAGGGCGGCACGGACCAGGCGGACAAGGGCGCCCTCGCGGCGAAGACCTTCTCCGGCGCCGCGGGCACCGTGCCCTCGGCGGCCTCGATCCTGGACGCCAAGGACAAGACCGCCAACCTGGGCGCCTACTACGTCTTCCAGAACGACGTCTGGTTCGGCTCCGCCGAGGTCATGACCGGCCAGCTGGGCCGCCGCTACGCCTCCGTGGGCGCCGCGGGCGCCGCCTCCCGCCAGCACCTGGACCAGAAGTTCATGGGCTTCTGGATCACCGGCGGCTACACCACCGGCCACCACACCCTCCTGCTGCGCTACGACACCGCGAACTACAACAGCGGCGACGACTGGTACACGGCCTTCAACCCCTACACCCAGAGCGCCCCCGGCGTGTCCACGGGCACGGACTACACCCCCAAGTTCACGGAGCTCTCCGCGGGCTACCTCTACGCCTTCAAGCCCGAGAAGGTGAAGGCGGCGAACCTGAAGATCAACTTCATCAACCGCTCCAAGAACTTCCTCAGGCCCCGGTCCGGCCAGACCGGCGAGCAGGGTGGCAACACCCTGGTGGTGGCCCTCCAGGTCGCCTTCTGACCCCCACGGATCGTCAACAGCGGCGCGCCCTTCGGGGCGCGTCCCGTTTTCGGCGGCGGATCGCGCGCCCGAGCCTGTAAAATGGAGGATTCACGGGGTGCGGGAATGAAGGTGCGCGTGCTGGTGTCTCTCAAGACCGGGATCCTGGATCCCCAGGGCAAGGCCGTCGAGCAGGGCCTCCACGGCTTCGATTTCAAGGTGGACCACGTGCGCATCGGCCGCCTCATCGAGATGGACGTGCCCGCCGCCAGCGCCGATGAGGCCCAGGCCCAGGCCCAGGCCATGTGCGACAAGCTCCTGGTGAACCCGGTCATGGAGAAGGCGGTCATCGAGGTGCTGGGATGAGGGTCGCGGTCCCCGTCTTCCCCGGCTCCAACTGCGACCACGACGCCCTGCACGCCTGCGGCACGGTGATGGGCTGGGACACGGTGCCCGTCTGGCACCAGGAGACGGCGCTGCCCCCGAATACGGACCTCGTCTTCGTGCCCGGCGGCTTCAGCTATGGCGACTACCTGCGCTGCGGCGCCATCGCCGCCCTCGCCCCCATCATGGGCGACATCAAGCGCCACGCGGAGAACGGCGGCCTGGTCTTCGGCGTCTGCAACGGCTTCCAGATCCTCTGCGAAGCCCAGCTCCTGCCCGGGGCCCTCCTGCGCAACGACACCCTGCGCTTCATCCACAAGTGGGTGCACCTGCGCGTGGAGCGCACCTCCCTGCCCTTCACCTCGGCCCTGAAGGCCGGCCAGGTGATCTGCGTGCCCATGGCCCACGCCGAGGGCAACTACACCCTGGACGCCGCGGGCCTCGCGGACCTGGAGGCCCGGAACGGCGTGGCCTTCCGCTACTGCGATGCACACGGGAACGTCGGCGAGGACCACACCCCCAACGGCGCCGCCAACGCCATCGCCGGCATCACGAACCTCCGGGGCAACGTGCTGGGCATGATGCCCCACCCCGAGCGCGCCGTGGAGGCCGCCCAGGGCGGGGTCGAGGGTCTGCCCATCTTCCAGAGCCTGGCGGCGGCCTTCACCCGGGCCTGAGCCCGGGAGAGCCGGGACCCGCAGGCTCCGGCCCTCCCGCAGTTGGGCGGCCTCAGTCCGGAACCACCACGCAGGACGCTGCGTTCACGGTATGTCCCGAGCAACGGGGGCCAGTCGTGCGGGCCCAGCGCCCGCCCTGGGCGTGGTTGGCGTCAACCATGTCCAACACGCGGAGGGTTTCCTTGTTGAGCTTCAGGCTGAGGTTTTTCTTCATGGGATCTCCTGGAAGGGGATGAGGGTTGGGTTCCGCGTTCCGAGGCCTCGGCGGGAGGAATGGACTCAGCCTCCCAGGGCGGGCGGATGCGGGGCAACCGATCCCGCCCCAGCGGCCTGAGCCGATGGGCCCATAGGCGCAGAACCTGCCTCCGAGCGGTCGGAGCTCCGGCCTCGGTCAGGCCTTCCGGAACCCCAGCAGCTCCCGCAGCCGCGGGGTCACCGTCCGGCTGACCTCCAGCTCGACGCCTTCCGCCACGCGCACCTTGGCCCGACCGTTGGGGAGGGAACGGTGGCCGATCACGGCTTCGGGACGAAGGAGG
Organism: Holophagaceae bacterium; assembly: GCA_044229555.1. Classification (GTDB taxonomy): domain Bacteria; phylum Acidobacteriota; class Holophagae; order Holophagales; family Holophagaceae; genus JADJVL01. The sequence continues at coordinate 5,189 of JBGASS010000053.1, read as the reverse complement.
ATGTGGCGCTGGATGCGCATCATCCCCGCCGCGGGGAAGGCCGACTCCACTTCGGAGAGGGCGTTCCAGGGCGCCCGGAATTTCTTTCCTCCGCACCACGCGAAGACCGCCTGCTCGATGACCTCGAAGTGGGAGACCTTCCGGAACTCCAGGAACAGATGTCCGCCCCCGGCCCGAGCCGGGAAGCGGCCCGCCTTGGGCGTCACAGGCTCAGGCTGAGGGAGCTGCGGGGTCGCGTCCGCTGAGGCTCGCAGCGTCCGGAGCGTCAGCTGGTGGCGGATCTTCTCAAGGGATTTCACCAGGCGATCCTGGAAGACGGGCTTCAGGATGTAGTCCACCGCGTTCGCGTCGAAGGCGCGCACCGCATGTTCCGCGAAGGCCGTGACGAAGACGACGGGGATGGGCTCCGGCAGGTCCGCCATGGCGTCCAGGCCTGTGCCGCCGGGCATCTGGATGTCTAGGAAGAGGCCGTCCGGGCGCAGGCCCTGGTCGAAGGCCTCTAGAAGGGATTCCAGGTCCCCCAGCTCGGCGAGGACCTCGCAGCCGGCGTTCCGGAGCAACCGTGCCAGGCGACGGCAGGCGATGGGCTCATCGTCCACGACGATGAGGCGGAGCGGGTGCTTCGGGGCTGGGGCCGACATGGGCACTCCCATCAAGGCGCCAGGGATCCGGCGGGGGCAAGGTCAGGAAAGGCGCCGGATTCCGTGCGCAGGGCCGCGCAGAGGCGATCCAGCTGAATGCGGATTTCCGCCACCGTCCAGGATCCTTCGGTCTGGAGGGACAGCACGGCCCCGTCGCCGTAGGCCATGGCGAGGCGCGTCCGGAGGTTCTTGAGGCCGATGCCCGGTGGTCTGAATTCCGGTTTGCCGAGGCCCCGCCCCGTGTTCCGCACTTCCAGAACCAGGACGCCGGTTTCGCAGCGACCCCGGATGAGCAGATCGCCCCCGTCCCGGCTCGGGGCGATGCCGTGCTTCACAGCGTTCTCCACCAGGGGCTGCAACAGCAAGGGCAGCGTCACCAGGCTGTCAAGGGCGGGCTCCCAGTCCCAGCCCACCCGCAGCCGCGTCTCCAGGCGCATGGATTCCATGCTCAGGTAGTCCTGCACCAGGGCCAGTTCCTCTGCGAGGGCGAAGGTGCTGGCTTCGGAGGCATTGAGGACTCGGCGCAGGAGGCTGGACATGGCCCGGATGTTGGTCTCCGCCTTGCCCGGGTCCTCCTGCACCACTTCCGCCAAGGCGTTCAAGGCGTTGAAGAGGACGTGGGGGTGGAGCTGACCCTGAAGCTGGCGGCTCTGGGCCTCCACCACCTTGGCGTTCATGGCCCGCTTCTCCTGGTCGCTGCGCTCCCGGTTCGCCACGAGGCTGCCTACCATGAAGATGGCGGGGCCATGGAAGCAGAGGTGCAGCAGGTACACGCCGAACGGGTGGGCCTCCTCCCCCAGGCGCTGGATGAGCTGGCTGGTGATGAGCACCAGGAGGGTCACGAAGCCTTCGGCGAAGAGGAAGGCCTGCGCGCCTCCTCGGAAGGGGCCGGGATGGCCGCCCTTCCGGCCGCTCCACTCCCAGGGCAGGGGCGACAGCCAGATGATGGCGAAATAGAAGAGGCTCGAGGTGAACAGCGTCTGCGTCCGTCGGCCGGCGGATAAGGGGAGGCTGAACATGTACCCCGCGTACATGAGGAACACGAACGCGAAGACGCCCCAGAAGCCGGGGCGCCGGAGCCTGCGGCGGAACTGGCTTGAGATCTCGGCCAGAGTCACCTTACTTGGTCGCGCAGCCGATGGGGATGGCCGCCGAGGTCTGCACGATGGGGCCCGCGCCCTCCACGGCGGCCTTCTCCCCGGGGCTGAGGACCCTCAGGGAATCCTTGTTCAGGCGCAGCTTCTTTGGCTTTTCCATGGGGATCTCCGGCTGGTTGGGTAAGGGATCAGCCTATCGAAGCCTCGCCTGCTCATCAGCGATGATTTCGCCGCCATAACCCTCAAGGTCCGGCATTGCAGGGATTGGGATCCTGTGAGGGGAGACCGTACCATCCCAGCGGCCACCTTTCCCCATCCCATCCGTGGTTTTCCACCCTCCGAACCGGCGCTTCCCTCGTGCGAATCCTCGATACCCGGTCCGACCTCAGCCGGGCACTCCCCATGGCCACCCAGTGACTGGTCCTCTATATCCAAGCCGGGTTTCGCCCAGATACTGGAAAAAACCCGTCAGTGGCGCGGGAGGGTGTGCCATCCTTCCTTGGCAAGCTGGACAGGCTCCGGCGGTTTTTCCTAGGAGGGCGCCATGGCCGATACGGAAAGCCAGAACCTTCTGATCCGGGTGAGCGGTCCCCTGCGGCTGGTGCAGCTGAAGAACGACCCCATCCCGCCCAAGGCCCTGCCGAGCCGGGACGCGTGGACCCTGCTGCACGCCACGTCGCCCATCCGCGTGTGCACCGACGAGGACCGGGAGGAGGGCATCATCCGCCGGGGGGACCTGGCCATGCTGCTGCCGGGCTTCCAGCACCTGCTGAAGCGCCACCAGCCCGCCCAACCCTTCGGCTACACGGCCCTGCAGCTGGAAGGCCCCTTCCCCGAGCCCCTGCTGACCGCCCTCCAGCATCCGCCCCGCAAGTGGCAGGAGCAGACCTTCTCGGTGCTGCGCAGCCAGAGCCTCAAGCAGCTCTTCGGCATCTTCACCACGGAACTGGCCAATCCGGACGGCGTTCAGCTCATGACCCGGGAGCTCTTCCTCATCCTCCTGGGCGCCGAGCTTTCGCGCCTCACGGAGAAGGAGGACCGCAGCCGCTTCCCCTACCGCCTCAACCGCTCGACCCTTCAGCTGGTGCTGGACCACATGGAGGCCCACCTGGGCGCCAAGAACTCCGTCACCGAGCTGGCCACCATGGCCCGCTGCACCCCGGACCACTTCATCCGCCTCTTCCGGGAGGCCACCAGCACCACGCCCCACCAGTACCTCATCGAGCGCCGCCTCCAGCGCGCCGTCACGCTCCTGGCCAGCGGCGAGCGCCCCAGCGATGTGGCCAAGATCCTCGGCTTCTACGACGCCTCGGCCTTCACCCGGGCCTTCAAGCGCAGGTTCGGCGTGCCGCCCAGCGAATACGCCCAGGAAGCCTACGACCGGCAGTTCCCCAAGAAGAGCTGAACGACTGGGCATGGGAAAGGCCGGGCGGGAACCCGGCCTTTCCATGCACCCAGGGCTCAGTGGCCGGTCTTGGCCTTGGCCGCGTCCTTGGCCTTGGCGGCGCCTTCCTTGGCGTCTTTGACGGCCTCTCCGGCGTGGCCCTTGGCTTCGCCGGCCTTGGCCGCGGCCTCACCGCTCTTGGCCTTCATGCCCTTGGCCTTCGAGGCGGCCTTGCCGGCCTTCACGGCGGCGCCGGCCTTGTCGCCGGACTTCGCGTCCTTGGCGGCTTCCTTGGCCGTGGCGGCGGCCTCCTTGGCGTCGGCCTTCACGGCATCGGCCTTACCCTTGGCCTCCTTGCCCTTGGCGACCGCGGCGCCGGCCTTGGCCTTGGCGTCCTGGGCCTTGGACACGGCTTCGGCGCCCTTCACGGCGGCCTTGGCGTCCTTCAGGTCCTGGGCGCCCAGCAAGGCGGCGGTGGAGAAGAGTGCAACGGTCAGGAGACGCATGGTCCCTCCTTGGAAAGCTCCAGCCTGCTCCCCTCCCCGGCGGCCCTCAAGGGCTAGTAGTGGTAGGGCGTCTTCTTCGTCCAGGCGTCCTTGGGGAAGCGCTTGTGAAGGAGTTGGAAGGCGCGCTTGGAGAGCTTGGTCGTCTCCTCGCTCCCGCAGGCGGCGCCGGTGCGGGTGAGTTGCACCCCCTGGTGCAGGGCCTCGGGGATGCGCGGATCGTCGGGGTGGACCGCCTCGAAGGCGAGGATGGCCTTGCAGTGGAGGTCCACGGAGGGGCCGAGGGCCTCGACGGCGGCCTGCTCCATCGCGGCCGCTTCCTGCTGGGCCTTGGACAGCACGGGCAGCCCCGCCTCCTTTTCCGGCGTCTTCGGAAAGCAGGCCCGGTTCCGCGCGCGCCCCGCCCGCAGCGCGAGGATGAAGGCGCGGCCCGCGGGATCCTTCTCGGCGAGCCAAGCGTCCACCTCGTCGGGCTTCTTCGGGTCCGGCTTGTGCAGGGCCTTCACCAGGTCCTCCCGGCCTGAAAGCAGCGCCTTCTCCAGGGCCAGGGAAGGCAGGCCGAGCAGCTTTGGCGTGGACGCATCCAGAGCCGTTTCCTTCAATGCGTCGAGGGGCACCAGGGTCTGGAGGCGAAGGCGGTCGGTCTCGTCCGTCTCCTCGGGTTTGGCGGGATCGGGGGCGTAGGTGCGGCTGCTGCCTTCGCTGAAGCCTGCGACTTTCTGGGGCAGGACGGCAATCCAGTCCCTGAGGCTCTTCGCGCGCCTCTGCTGCAGCTGCCGCAGCAGGTTGAAGAGGCTGGGCGGCAGGTCCGGCCGCGCCTGAAGCTCCGCCGTGATCCGGTCCGTCTCGGCGGTCCTGCCCAGCTCCGAAAGCAGGCGCGCCCGGTGGTAGGCCACCGTCGGGAAGGCGGGACTCTTCCCGTCCACCTTCGCCGCGGCGTCCAGGAGCTTGGCGGTGCCAGGATCCTTCGCGGCTGCCTGGGCCAGGGCCGCCACGAGCCAGGGCTGGGTGGGCGTCTTCTGCCAACGCGCGAAGGCCTCCGGGCCATCGCCGCTGAAGGCACGGATCCAGTCCCCCAGCTCCTCGCCCAGGGGTGCCATGGGTTTGGCGGTCTCTGGCGACTCGGCGTCCCACCCCGTGATGCGGTCCCAGGCGTAGGTGTAGTTGTCGAGGGCGTCGTGGAAGTCCGCCACGGGACCCTTGGCGGCGAGGCGCGCGCCCAGGGCGGCCACGTACTTCGGCGGATCGGCGAGGTAGGTGACGCGGTCCAGCATGGCCTTGGCGTCTCCATGCACTGCGGTGCGCTTCGGGTCCCTCAGCAGGGCTTCGAGAGAGGACTTCACCGCCTGCAGCTTCGCGGGATCCTTCGCGGCCTCCCGCATTGCCGTGCGGGCAGCGAGGTAGGCGCCCAGATCGGACCAGGACGAGATCTTCTCCGGCGAGAAAAGCCGCAGCCTCCCCGTGGTGGCGCCCGCGAACGCTCCTGTTTGGTACCGGCAGGACCGCGTCTACCAGCTCGCCGCCGCCCGCTTCCACCTGGGCCAGCTCCCGGAGGCGAAGGCGG
>JBGASS010000052.1:0-10853 GCA_044229555.1 Holophagaceae bacterium | reverse complement strand
TTCCGCGGGCCCCAGCCGCCGGAGTCGCCGGTAGGCTGCGTTCCAGTAGAGCGGATGGCCCTCGGCATCGGAGATGCCGATGAAGTCAGGGCTTCGATCGAGCACGGCTTTCAACCGGCTCCGGGCCTCCAGGGCGGATCGGAGCTCCGTGATGTCCCGGGCGGCCGCGTAGATCGATCCCTCGTGGAACGCGAAGGTCCAGGAGAGGATGAGATCGCGGCCGTCCTGGCGGCGCGCGCGCAGCTCCGCCTGGCGGACGGCATCATCCCCGGACATGGCGCGCAGGACCTCCGCGGCCTGATCGGCGTCTTCCGGGTGGACGAATTCGAGGAAGGGCCGCGCGAGGAGCTCCGCTTCCGCACGCCCGAGCGCCTGCGCCATGGCGGGGTTCACTTTCCGCAACGCGCCGTCCGGACCGGTGACACAGGCCATGTCGGGGGAGAGGCGGAAGAAGATCTCCCCTTCCGCGACCTGGGAGAGGGCCTCCTGGAGCGCCATCTGGTTCAGCTCCCGTTCGGCCCAGCCCGCCATGTCGCTGAGGGAGTCCCGGTCCGAGGCGGAAAAGTCCCGGGGCTCGCTGTCGATGAGGCAGAGGGTGCCCATCAGGGCGTTGCCGGGCCCGCGCATGGGCATCCCGGCATAGAAGCGGATGAAGGGTGGCCCCGTCACCAGCGGGTTGTCCGCGAAGCGCGGATCCCGGAGGGCGTCTTCGACGACGAACAGCTCCCGGGCCAGGATCGCGTGGCCGCAGAACGAGATCTCCCGGGAAGTCTCCGCCGCCGCCAGCCCCTGCCGCGACTTGAACCACTGGCGGCCTGCGTCGACCAGGCTCACCAGGGCGATGGGCACCTTGAAGAGGTAGGCCGCCGTACGGGTGATGCGGTCGAAGCGCTCCTCGGAAGGCGTATCCAGGATGCACAGACTCCGCAGGGCCTGAAGGCGGAAGGCCTCGTCGGGGGGGGGGGAGGGAGCTTGCATGGTTTCGGCGCGGTGGCGGTTATCTTCCGCCGGATGGCGGCTCCTGGATAGTCGGATCCGGGATCCGGCCCCGCCTGCCCCCTGGATCCATGGGCGGCCCTGCAGACGAGACCCGCGCGATCGGGCCGGGGCCCCGTGGCAGGGAGCGGATGGCCCTCCCGGGGGCCGAGGCCCGCCCCGGGGTCCTCGCCCTGTGCCATAGATCACCCTTGGAGCCGCCGTTCCAAGGCCGCGGGCCGGCGTCTCGGATCCCTTGCTGACAGGACGCCTCCCCTGCGGATACCGCCTTGCCGGCACGCCGGGCTTCTGAAGTTCCCAGGGCGCGCCCCGAACCCTCGGAACTATCACCTTACCGACCCAGGCCGCCTGTGAGAGGACACATCGCCTCTGCTGCCGGAAGTTTCCGATTCATATACTCCGATTCAGGAGGGAACCCATGACCGTGGGAATCCTTTTTGACATGACGAAATGCATCGGATGCGGGGCCTGCGCGGAAGCGTGCAAGGAGCAGAACAGGCTTCCGGGCCCCGTGGAGGAGGTGACCACGGCCTACACGTGGACCACGGTGGAGGCCCGGGAGGGCCAGTACGTGCGCCGCCTCTGCATGCACTGCCTGGTGCCCACCTGCGCCTCCGTCTGCCCCGTCGCGGCGCTGCACAAGACCCCGGAGGGACCGGTGGTCTACGACGCGGACAAGTGCATGGGCTGCCGCTACTGCATGATGGCCTGCCCCTTCGACGTGCCGAAGTACCAGTGGGACCGCGCCGTGCCGATCATCGGCAAGTGCGTCATGTGCACCAGCCGCGTCAAGCAGGGCGAGGCCACCGCCTGCGCCACCGCCTGTCCCGCGGAGGCCACGGTCTTCGGCAGCCGAGCCGACCTGCTGAAGGAGGCCAAGGAGCGCATCCGCAAGGAGCCCGGCACCTACATCGACCACGTCTACGGCTTCAAGGAGGCCGGCGGCACCGGCGTCCTGATGATCTCCGGCGTGCCCTTCGAGAAGATGGGCCTGAAGGCGAAACTGACGGACGAACCGCCGGCCATGCGCACCTGGCAGGTCCTCTCCAACATCCCGGACTTCGTGGCCGTGTGGGGCGTTTTCCTCTACGGCGTCCACTGGATCACCGCCCGCCGCGAGGTGGTGGCCCGGCACGAAGCCTCCCAGGGCCCGGACACCTTTGACACCACCCGCACCGGGAGGCCCTCATGAACTCCACCGCCGCCCTCCCGGCCCGCCGCTTCCGCCTCGGCTTCTGGACCACGGTCTTCGCCCTCCTCACGGTCCCCTTCCTGGCCATCACCTTCCTGCGCTTCTCCAAGGGGCTCGGGGCCGTCACGAACCTCAGCGACAAGTTCCCCTGGGGCCTCTGGATCGGCTTCGACCTGCTCTGTGGCGTGGGCTTGGCCGCCGGCGCCTTCACGCTGACCGCGGTGGTCCACCTCTTCAACCTGAAGAGGTTCGAGCCCATCGTCCGGCCCACGATCCTCACGGGCTTCCTGGGCTACATCTTCGTGATCCTCGCCCTCATGTTCGACCTGGGCCAGCCCTGGCGCATCTGGCACGCCCTCATCTACTGGAACCCCCACTCCGTCATGTTCGAGGTGGCCTGGTGCGTGATGCTCTACACCACGGTGCTGGCGGTGGAATTCGCGCCGGTGGTGCTGGAGCGCTTCGGCTTCCACGCGCCCGTGCGCATCATCCACGGCCTCATCACGCCCCTGGTCATCGCCGGCGTCATCCTCTCCACCCTGCACCAGTCCTCCCTGGGGACCCTCTACCTCATCGTGCCCTCCAAGCTGCACCCCCTCTGGTACTCCCAGCTGCTGCCGCTCTTCTTCTACGTCTCGGCCATCGGCGCGGGGATCGGCATGGTGATCCTCGAGAGCTACATGAGCAAGCGGGCCTTCGGCCGGCACCTGGAGATGGACCTGCTGGAGCCCCTGGCAAGGGCCATGGTGGTGGCCCTGGGGATCTACGGGCTGATGCGGATCCAGGTCATCGTCCGGAACGGCTCCTTCGGCGACATCACGAGCCTGACCTACGAAGGCAGGATGTTCCTCCTGGAGTTCGCGCTGGGCGTCCTCCTGCCCGTCGGCCTGCTGGCCTTCCGGAAGCTGCGGACCAGCGCAACATGGCTGGTTCTCGGAGCCTTCTCCGCCGTCCTGGGCTTCGTGGTGAACCGCCTCAACGTCAGCGTGACCGGCATGGAGCGGGCTTCGGGCATCCGGTACGTCCCCTCGGTCATGGAAGTGATCGTGTCCGTCGGGCTGGTGGGCATCGGCATGGCCGCCTTCGCCCTGGCGGTGCGCACCCTGAAGATCTTCCCCGGACAAAAGGGCGCCGAGGAGCCGGAGCCCGAAGGGAGCTGAGCCTTGGCCACCCGCATCGGAACACGACTGATCCTCGGCGCCGGCCTCGTGACGGCCTCGGTGATCGGCGTGATGTCGGTGGCGATCGTGAACACCCACACGGCCCAGCTCGTCTCCGAGCGCACTCGCAGCGCCAACCAGCTCAGCGAGACCATCAAGAGCAGCACCCACTTCGACATGCTGGAGAACCGCCGGGACAACCTCCACCGCCAGATCCGCGCCATCGGCGAGCTCCAGTCCGAAGGGATCCGCAAAGTCCGCCTCTTCAACAAGGAGGGCCGGATCATGTTCTCGTCCGCCAAGGGCGAGATCGGCACGGTCCTGGACACCCGCGGGGAGGCCTGCTTCGCCTGCCACACCGAGGGCCGGCCCCTGGAGAAGCTGGACATCACGGCCCGGGCGCGTTTCTTCCCGGCGGGGGACGGCACCCGCATGCTGGGCATCATCAATCCGATCCCGAACCAGCCCTCCTGCTCCACCGCGGCCTGCCACGCCCACAGCCCGAAGCAGAGCATCCTCGGGGTCCTCGACGTGAACGTCTCCATGGCGGAGGCCGACGACGAGATCGCCCGCAGCCGCGCCGTCATGGCCCTCCTGGCGGGCCTCGCCATCCTCCTCAGCAGCGCCATGCTCTGGTGGCTCAACCGCCGCCTGGTGGCCCGGCCCGTGGCCGCCCTGGTGGCGGGGACCCGGCAGGTGGCGGCGGGCGACCTCGGCACCACCATCGAGGTGGCCGGCCGCCACGAGCTCGGGGACCTGGCCAAGGCCTTCAATGAGATGACCCGCCGCCTCGCCGAGGTCCAGCGCCAGCTCACCCAGGCGGACAAGCTGGCCTCCGTCGGGCGCCTCGCCGCGGGCCTCGCCCACGAGATCAACAACCCCCTCACCGGCGTCCTCAGCTACGCCTCCCTCCTCCAGAGGCGCTTCGCGGCCGACCCCGCCACCCGAGAGGACCTGGACGTGATCGTCCGGGAGACCAAGCGCTGCCGCCTCATCCTCCGGGAGCTGCTGGACTTCGCGCGGCCCGCGCCGCCGGTGCGCAAGGCCACGGACCTCAACGAGGTGGCCCGCCACGCGGTGGCGGTGGTGATCAACCAGCTCAGCCTCAACCACGTGAACCTGGTCCTGGACCTCGCCGAGGACCTGCCCCGGGCCTCCGCCGACGCCAACCAGATCCAGCAGGTGGTGGTGAACCTCCTGCTCAACGCCGCCGACGCCATCGGCCCGGAAGGCGGGGAGATCCGCCTCCTTTCCCGTCCCGGAGCCGCCGCGACGGTCGACCTCCTGGTGGAGGACAGCGGCCACGGCATCCCCGCGGAGCACCTGCCCCACCTCTTCGATCCCTTCTTCAGCACCAAGGGCACCCGCGGCACCGGCCTCGGCCTCGCCGTCACCTGGGGCATCGTCGAAAGCCACGGCGGCACCCTCGAAGTCGCCAGCGAGCCCGGCCGGGGCTCGCGCTTCACCGTTCACATCCCCCTCGCGGCCGCTACTCCAGGGTCCGCTCCCGCTCCTTCCCCGGAGGTGCAACCATGACCGTGCTCCTGATCCTCGTGATGTTCCTGGCCTTCGTCGGCCTGGATCTCCTCGTCCGCGAGGGATCCCGCCGGCTGCGCGCGAAACGCGAGCTGGAGGCCCGCAAGGCCGTCCTGGAATCCTCCATCCGCCTGGATTTCACCCATGAGGCGAAATCCCTGAAGCGGGTCGAGGTGCCCAGCCCCAAGGCCCGGATCCTGGCGGTGGACGACGAAGCCGTCGTCCTCGATTCCTTCCGCCGCATCCTCGTCCTGGAGGGCTACGCCGTCGACACCGTGGAGACCGGCCAGGAGGCCCTGGGCCTGGTCCAGCGGCACGACTACGACTTCGTCTTCACGGACCTGAAGATGCCGGGCATGGACGGCCTCGACGTCGTCAAGGCGGTGAAGCACCTGCGGCCGGACGTGGACGTGGTGGTCATCACGGGCTACGGCACCATCGAGACCGCCGTGGAGACCCTGCAGCAGGGGGCCTGCGAGTACGTGCAGAAGCCCTTCACCGCGGAGGAGCTGGCGGACTTCGCCCGGAAGCTCCTCATCAAGCGCCAGGCCCGCCTCGAGGCCCAGCGCGAGCCCGTGGTCCGCATCGTCACTCCCGCCCTGGCGGAGTCCATCCCGGGCCACGAGTTCTGCGTGCCCGGCGGCGCCTTCATCTCCCAGGGCCACGCCTGGGCCCGCATCGAGCCCGGCGGCCAGGTCCGCATCGGCATCGACGACTTCGCCCGCAAGGCCCTGGGACCCATCGATGAGGTGATCGCCCCGGAACACGGCCACACCGTCAAGCGGGGCGAGGTCCTGTTCACCCTGAAGCATGGCCCGGACCAGGTCCGCTTCGCCGCGCCCATGCGCGGCCGGGTGCTGAAGAACAACGACGGGCTCAAGGACGACACCTCCCCCCTCACCCAGAGCCCCTACGACCGGGGATGGATCTGCACCCTGCAGGCCAGCGACCTGGCCGGGGAGCTCACGGGCCTTCGCATCGGCAAGCCCGTGGTGGCCTGGTACCAGGACGAGATCAAGCGCCTGCGCAAGTCCGGCGAGGCCGCGTCCGGCGCCGTCGGCTGGGCCGCCCTGGAGCACGACTTCATGCAGGCCGAGGCGGAGCAGGTGGGTGTCTGAACCTGGGCGGCGTGCCGAGCGGCAGGATCGCGTCCCACCGTCGCCGTTGAATTTGAAGGTGACGTTGAAGTTGCCCTTGACCTTCTAAAGGTGCTTGAGTCCGGGGCGGCCTGCCCACGGCCGCGCCGGACTCAAGCGCAACCGCGCGAAGCGCGAAAAGCCTGATCCGGGACGAGCCGTCAACACTCGGCTCCCCGCCCCCTCACACCAGCGGCAGTCCCACGATCTCCCGCGCCGCGTCCATCGCCTCCGCCATGCGCCGCCGGTCCCCTTCGATCTTCCCGCCGAACTGTCCCAGCAGCGCCATCGCTCCGGCCTCGTCTCCCGCGGCCACCAATTCCACCAGCCCCGGCATGGACTTCGCCCCGAGCCCGAGGGCCCGCAGCAGATCCACCAGCCGGACCTCCAGCGCCGCCCGCCGGGCCTTCACCTGCGCCCTGAGTTCGCGTTTGCCGGGCTTCTTCGTCGCCATCAGACCTTCATCAGCCGTCGGTAGGCCTCGAGGAAGTCCGCCGGCTGGGGCAGGATCTCGTCTTCGAGGTGGGGATTGTAGGCGACCCAAGTATCCTTGGCCGCCACCCGCCGCACCGGCGCGTCCAGGTGGAAGAAGAGCTCGTCGGCGATGCGGGCGGCGAGCTCGGCGCCGTAGCCCCAGCTCATGGTGTCCTCGTGGGCCACGATCACCCGGTGGGTCTTCTTCACGGATGCGGAGATGGCGGACCAGTCGTAGGGATTGAGGGTGCGCAGGTCGAGGATCTCCACGCTGATCCCCTCCTTCTCCGCCTCCCGGGCGGCCTGGACGGCGCGGTGGACCGTGCAGCCGTAGGTGATGACGGAGAGGTCGGCGCCTTCCCGGACCGTGCGGGCCTTGCCGAAGGGGATCATGAAGTCTGGCGGCACTTCCGGGCCCTTGTTGTGGGTCTGGCGGTAGAGGTGCTTGGGCTCCAGGAAGAGCACGGGATCGTCGCAGCGGATGGCGGTGCGCAGCAGGCCCGCCGCGTCCAGGGCGGTGGCGGGGTAGACCACCCGCAGTCCCGGGCAGTGGGTGAAGATGCTCTCGCCGCACTGGCTGTGGTAGGTGGCGCCGCCCATGAGGTAGCCCGCGATGGGCACGCGGATGACCATGGGGGCCTTGAAGGCCCCGTTGCTGCGCCAGCGCACGGTGGCCAGCTCGTCCCGCAGCTGCTGCATGGCGGGCCAGATGTAGTCGAAGAACTGGATCTCGACGACGGGCTTGAAGCCCCGGGCCGCCAGGCCGATGGCGCGGCCCACGATGGTGGCCTCGGCGAGGGGCGAGTTGTAGACCCGGTGGGAGCCGAAGGCCTTCTGCAGGCCATGGGTGGCCTTGAAGACGCCCCCCTTGCCTTTCACCTCGCCGAGGACCTCGTCCTTGCTGGCGTCCGCCACGTCCTCTCCGAAGACGAGGATGCGGGGGTCGCGCCCCATCTCCTGCTTCATGACCTGGTTCACCGCGTCGATGAGGGTCTTGGGGCCGGAGGTCTCCGCCACCGAGGCTTCCGTATCGAAGGCCGGCGCCGTGGGGTCCACGTCCTCGCTGTAGAGGTGCTCGTAGTAGGAGCCGCTGGCGGGCAGGGGCGCGGCCTCCGCGGCCTCCCACGCCACGTCGATCTCGAGCTGGATCTCGGCCTTGAGCTGCTCCAGGCCTTCGGCGGTGAGATCGCCGAGTTCGACGAGCTTCGCGGCGAAGGTCGCCACAGGATCCCGCAGGGCTTCGGCGTCCCGCTCGGCCTTCGGCTTGTAGAGCTGCTCGTCGTCGGAGAGGGAATGGGAGTAGGGGCGGACCACCTTGGCCCGCACCAGGGCGGGGCCCTTGCGGGAGCGGGCGTGTTCGACCGCCCTGGCGAGCGCGTCGTAGCTGGCGAGGGGATCGCAACCGTCCACCTCGTCCACGATGAGGAGCCCGTGGGGTTCGTAGCCCTTCAGGAGGGCCGCCACGTTGCCGCCGGGATACTGGACCTCCGAGGGCACGCTGATGGCGTAGCCGTTGTCCTGCACCAGGAAGACCACGGGCACCTTGAGGTTCACCGCGTTGCTGACGGCCTCCCAGAATTCGCCCTGGGAGCAGGTGCCGTCGCCGGTGGTGGTGAGCACCACCTCGTCGGAGCGGATCTGCAGCTCCTCCTGCAGCCCGCCGGCCTCGGCCCGGAGGATGGCTTCCGCGGCCCCCACCGCCTGGAGGAACTGGGAGCCCGTGGGGCTCGAGGTGGAGTAGATGTTCAGGTCCTTCTGGCCCCAGTGGCTGGGCATCTGGCGGCCGCCGCTGGCGGGGTCCTCGGCGCTGCCCACGGAGCCCAGGAACATCTCCTTCGCCGTGTACCCGAGGCCGTACGCGAGGGCCCGGTCCCGGTAGTAGAAGAAGAACCAGTCGTGGCCCGGTCGCAGCAGCGCCGCCGCCGCCGCCTGCACCGCCTCGTGGCCCACGCCGTTGATCTGGAAGAAGACCTTGTTCTGCCGCTTCCCGATGATCTCCTTGTCGTCGATGCGCCGGGCCGCGTAGATGGTGCGGAAGAGGGCGATGCGCTGCTCCCGGGTGAGCCGGGCCGAGGCCGGCTCGGAAAGGGTGGAAGCAGCGGCGGACGCGGTGGGGACGGCGGGCGTCACGAGACCTCCAGAAAGCGGTTCAAGGCAGATCGGAAGGCCCAATTTACCATGGTCTCCGGGGCTTTCCGGACGGGTAAAACCCGCGTTCCCGTGGTAGTTTGGAGGATTCATTCGGTGGGCCCATGACGACCGTCCAAGCAATCCGCGCCATCCACGACCTGCCCTTCCCCGAGCTGCTCTTCCGGGCGGCCTCGGTGCACCGCGAACACTGGAACCCTTCGGAGATCCAGTTCTGCACCCTGGATTCCATCAAGACCGGCGCCTGCCCGGAGGACTGCGCCTACTGCCCGCAGAGCGCGCGTTATGCCACGGGGCTGAAGGTGGAGCCCCTGAAGGACGTGGCCAAGGTGCTGGAAGGCGCCGCGGAGGCCCGGGCGAACGGCAGCACGCGCTACTGCATGGGCGCGGCCTGGCGCGAAGTGAAGGACGACGCCAACTTCGAGGCCGTGCTGGGCATGGTCCGGGGCGTCAAGGACCTGGGCATGGAGGTCTGCGTGACCCTCGGCATGCTGGACGCCGGCCAGGCGAAGCGCCTCAAGGAAGCCGGCTGCGACGTCTACAACCACAACCTGGACACCAGCCGGGACTTCTACGAGACCATCATCAGCACCCGGAAGTTCCAGGACCGGCTGGACACCATCGCCGCCGTCCAGGGGGCGGGCCTGGCGGTCTGCAGCGGCGGCATCGTGGGCATGGGGGAGAGCGTGGACCAGCGGCTCCACTTCCTCCACGAGCTCACCGAGCTGGGCGCACCCCCGGAAAGCATCCCCATCAACCATCTCGTCCCCGTGGCGGGCACGCCCCTGGCGGACCTGCCGCCGGTGCCGCCCCTGGAGTTCATCCGCATGATCGCCACGGCGCGCATCCTCTTCCCCACCAGCCGCATCCGCCTCAGCGCGGGGCGCACCGCCATGAGCGACGAGATGCAGGCCCTGGCCTTCCTGGCGGGCGCGAACTCCCTCTTCACCGGCGACAAGCTCCTCACCACGCCCAACCCCGGCGACGGCCACGACCACCGGCTCGTGGAGGCCCTGGGCATGCGGGTCGAGGGCTCGGCCGTCGGGGCTTAGCGCAAGGGATGTCAGGCCTCCTCGAAACGGTCGCGACCATCATCCTCGAGCCCCTGGCCGAGTGGTTGTTCCAGACTGGCCGCATCCCGTTCCAGGCCCTAGATCGCATCTGTTTCAAGCGCGACACGAAGGAACTCACACCCCTGGGAATCGTATTCACCGTTCTCGGAATACTCGCCCTTGGTGCCGGCATCATCAGTCTTTCTTTTCTCTTCCAAGCGAGCCACGGATAGCCCCATGCACGAAATGGACAAGGCCTTCGACTTCAAGACCGCCCAGACCCGGTGGTATGACCGCTGGGAGGAGGCGGGGGTCTTCACCGCGGACCGGGAAAGCGCGAAGACGCCCTTCTCCATGTCCCTGCCGCCCCCCAACATCACCGGCAACCTGCACATGGGCCACGCCCTGGCCTACACGCTCCCGGACGTGGTGGCGCGCCTGAAGCGCGGGCAGGGCTTCGACGTGGCCTGGGTCCCCGGGGTGGACCACGCGGGGATCGCCACCCAGGTCATCGTGGAGCGCCAGCTGAAGGAGGAGGGCACGGACCGCCACCGCCTGGGCCGCGAGAAGTTCCTGGAACGCATCTGGGCCTGGAAGGAGCAGAACCAGGACGCCATCGAGAACCAGCTCCGGCGCCTGGGCGCGTCGGTGGACTGGACCCGCAAGCGCTTCACCATGGATCCCGACCTCAACCGCGCCGTGCGCAAGGTGTTCGTGGAGGCCTACCGCCAGGGCCGCATCTACCGCGGCCCCCGCATGATCCAGTGGGATCCCGCCAGCCAGACCGCCCTCTCGGATCTCGAGGTGAAGCACGTCGAGCGCAACGGCAAGCTCTGGCACCTCTGCTACCCCCTGGCGGACGGCAGCGCCGAGGTGGTGGTGGCCACCACGCGGCCCGAGACCATGCTGGGGGACACGGCGGTGGCGGTGCACCCCGACGACGCCCGATACACCCACCTCCTGGGCAGGCTCCTGAACCATCCCCTCACGGGCCGGAAGATCCCCGTGGTGGCGGATTCCTTCGTGGATCCGGCCTTCGGCACGGGCTGCGTGAAGCTCACCCCCGCCCACGACCCCAACGACCATGCCGCGGGCCTGCGCCTGGGCCTGCCCTCCATCACCGTCATCGGCTTCGACGCCAAGATGACCGCCGCCGCCG
>JBGASS010000051.1:0-11100 GCA_044229555.1 Holophagaceae bacterium | reverse complement strand
ATCGGATCCCCCGTTTTTCGTTGGGGCAGGCCTGGACCCGGAAGGCAGGGGCCGCGTCGAAACACCGTGCGGAGGCAACCTCCCGGCGGGGCCCCGCTCCGCCGCGCTCACGCGCGCTCCGCGACCCGCAGCGGGAGGTTGGGTCCAGGGTTCGAGTCCCTGAGAGACCACCAGACGCCTTCGGGGGATCCATCGGATCCCCCGTTTTTCGTTGGGGCAGGCCTGGACCCGGAAGGCAGGGGCCGCGTCGAAACACCGTGCGGAGGCAACCTCCCGGCGGGGCCCCGCTCCGGCGCGCTCACGCGCGCTCCGCGACCCGCTGCGGGAGGTTGGGTCCAGGGTTCGAGTCCCTGGGAGGTTGCCCGGGAATGCCACTGGTCCAGCGGATCCCCCGCCTGGGGTCTGGGTTTTTGCGCTTTCCACCCCGCCATAGCCCTGGCGCGGCGGTTCAGCTACCATCCCTCAAACCCCTCTCCACAAGGAGCCTTCATGGCTGACTCCATTTCCCTCCGCGACCTGGCTGACCAGCTGGCCGAATCCCTGGACGTGTCCAAGGCGAAGGCCTACGACGCTCTGGGCGGCGTCTTCGAGACCATCGGCAAGACCGCCCTCTCCGGCGGCAAGGTCAGCGTCTTCGGCTTCGGCACCTTCTCCTGCAAGGAGCGCAAGGCCCGCACCGGCCGCAATCCCCAGACCGGCGCGGCCATCAAGATCGCCGCCTCCAAGTCCGTCGGCTTCAAGGCCGGCGCCGCGATGAAGAAGTCCGCGAAGAAGAAGTAGGCCTTCCCCCGCATGAACCGGAAGGGGCCCTCGGGCCCCTTCCGCGTTCTGGACGGGCCGCTGACGGGCCCCGGCCTTGCCTCGCGGCGGGCTCCTCAGTACCATCCTCCCTTCCTCCAGACCGTCCATTCTTCCTCCAACCCCGCGCCGCCTTGGCCTTCGAAAGGGTCCGATGTCCGATTCCGAGCGCGTGCGGTTCGAGTCTGAACTCCTGGAAGCCCGCAACTTCGTGGGCGGCCGGTGGGAGCAGGGAGCCGGCGCGGCGCGGGAGATCCTGAGCCCCTGGACGGGCCGGGCCATCGGGCGGGTCTTCGACAGCACGGCGGCGGACGTTGCCGCGGCGGTGGCGGCGGCGATCCCCGCGGGCCGCGCCTGGGGCGCGCTGCCCCTCAAGGAGCGCACCCAGGTCATGTTCCGCTTCCGGGAGGCGCTGATGGCCGACCTGGAGCGCCTCGCCCACTCGGTGGCGGCGGAGTCCGGCAAGCTGCCCACCGAAGGCCGCGCGGGAGTCATGAAGGGCATCGAGGTCCTCGAATTCGCCCTCAGCCTGCAGAACCTGGACGACGGCGCCAAGGTCCTGGTGAGCAGTGGCGTCACCTGCGAAGTGCGCCGCGAGCCCCTGGGCGTCGTCGCCGGCGTCACGCCCTTCAACTTCCCCGCCATGGTGCCCCTGTGGATGATCCCCATCGCCCTCGCCGTGGGGAACGCCTTCGTGTGGAAGCCTTCGGACAAGACGCCCCTCACCAGCCTGCTCCTCGCGGAGGCCCTGAAGAGGTCGGGCCTGCCGGACGGTGTCTTCAGCGTCGTCCAGGGCGGCAAGGAGGCCGTGGAGGCCCTCTGCGACCATCCCGACATCGCCGCCCTGGCCTTCGTGGGCTCCACCCCCGTGGCCAAGGCCGTCTACACCCGGGCCACCGCGACCGGGAAGCGGGCGCTGTGCCTGGGCGGCGCCAAGAACCACATCATCCTCATGCCCGACGCCGATCCCGAGATCGCGGCGAGCGGCATCCTGGCCAGCTTCACCGGCTGCGCCGGCCAGCGCTGCATGGCCAGCAGCGTGCTCCTCGCCGTGGGCCCGGTGGATCCCATCCTCGACGACCTCGCCGCCCGCGCCAAGGCCGTGGTGGTGGGCCGGACATGGGCGCCCTCATCACGGGGAATCCCGGTCGCGCCTCGGAAGCCGCCATCGCCCAGGCTGTGGCGGACGGCGCCGACGTGAAGGTGGACGGCTGCGCCGCCAAGCCCGGCGGCGACCTCGCGGGCGGCCACTGGCTTCATCTCACCATCTCCGACCACGTGGCGCCCGGCGCTCCGGCCGCCTGCGACGAGCTCTTCGGCCCCGTGCTCTCCGTGGTGCGCGTGCCCAGCCTCGACGCCGCCCTGGAAATCGAAGCGAGCAGCCCCTACGGCAACGCGGCCTCGGTCTTCACCCGCAGCGCCGTGGCCGAGGAAGTCGCCAACCGCGCCCATGCCGGCATGATCGGCGTCAACATCGGCGTGCCCGTGCCCCGGGAGCCCTTCTCCTTCGGTGTTTCCAGCAGAGCCGTTTCGGTAGCGGGGGAGACCATCGGCGAGGACGGCGTGGCCTTCTGGAGCCAGCAGAAGAAGGTGACGCTGAAGTGGGCCATGCCTAAAGACATGAACTGGATGAGCTGAGCATGGTGGGCTCCACGAACGGGACGAGCCCTTCCGAGCAACTCCAGCGGGCAAACGTCTTTGACCTTCAAAGAGACATCCTTCGTCGACGGGGCAACCGCGCCTTCCGCCCCGCGCCGACGGAGGATGCAGACTCGCGCAGCGAGTCGTCGCCCTCCCGGCCGAGATGGATGATCACCTAGCCGAGCCCACCCTCCGCCAACCGCATTTCCAGAGCCCGGAACCAACTCCCATGACCTCTCCCACCTCCCACGTCGGCCTCACCTCCCATCCCGGCAGCATCTTCAAGGAAGCCCTCCCCATCCGCTGGGGCGCCGCCGATCCCGGCCTGCGCGGCCCCGTGGTGGCCACCCTGACGAACCGCAGCCACCGCAACGCCATCGGCACCCACAGCGGCAGCTATTCCGTCTACCGGGCCCTGGCCACCGCCGCCGGCGACCTCACGCCGGAGCACCGGCCGGACCTGACGAACACCAACCCCGTGATCGACATCGGCCCCTTCGAGAGCTGGAAGGACCCGTCGAAGATCGTCTCCATCGACCCCTGGGGCGCCAGCGTGGCCACCGTGTTCCGGGACCACCTTGAGGCGGGCTACGACATCCGGCCCACCATCGCCGTCACCAAGGCCCACATGCTCATGCCGGAGATCACCGAGGCCATCGAGAAGGGGCGCCTGCGGATCGACGGGCAGATCATCCGGGAGCAGGGCGACATCGCCGTCACCAAGGCGGCCCTGGACCCGGTGTGGTACCTGCCGGGCATCGCCGCGCGCTTCGGCGTGGACGAGGGCGAGCTGCGCCGCGTCCTCTTCGAGGAGACCGGCGGCATGTTCCCCGAGCTCATCACCCGCCCCGACCTCAAGGTCCTCCTGCCCCCCATCGGCAGCACCACGGTGTACATGTTCGGCGACCCCCGCGCCATCAGCGATCCGTCCAGGAAGCTCACCCTGCGGGTCCACGACGAGTGCAACGGCTCCGACGTCTTCGGCTCCGACATCTGCACCTGCCGGCCCTACCTCTGCCACGGCATCGAGGAGGCCGTGCGCAGCGCCCAGGAGGGCGGCGCCGGCGTCATCGTCTACTACCGCAAGGAGGGCCGCGCCCTGGGCGAGGTCACCAAGTTCCTCGTCTACAACGCCCGCAAGCGCCAGGAGGGGGGCGACAGCGCCGCCACCTACTTCCGTCGCACGGAATGCGTGGCCGGCGTCCAGGACATGCGCTTCCAGGAACTCATGCCCGACGCCCTCCACTGGCTCGGCATCACCAGGATCGACCGCCTCATCTCCATGAGCGACATGAAGCACGACGCCATCGTGGGCTCGGGGATCCAGGTGCTCGAGCGCGTGCCCATCCCCGACGGGCTGGTGCCCAAGGACGCCCAGGTGGAGATGGAGGCCAAGAAGGCCGCGGGCTACTTCACCCCCGGCGAGGTCAAGAAGGACGACGCGCTGCAGCAGGTGAAGGGGCGGGGCCTCGATGAGTGAGGCCTTCCCCGGCACCGCGGAGGACCTGGAACTCCTCCTGGCCCCCGCCACCATCCGGGCGCGGGCGGGGCGCATCCTGGACGCGGCCCTCGCCGGGGGGACCGCCTTCGCCGTGCGGCCCGACCGGCTGGACGCGGTCGCGGAGCTCGTCTGCGAGGTGACCCTCGCCCGGTACCCGGACCTGGCCATCCCCTACCACTCCCGGTGGAACCACTTCCAGGCCGGGGGCCGGGACCGCAACGGCGAGCTGGACGCGCGGCTCGCGGACCTGGACCCGGCGGCCCGCTGCCGGGCGAAGCTGGACCTGGCCATCGTCAGCGTGCTGCTGGACGCCGGCGCGGGGATGGCCTGGCGCTACCGCGAACCCGGCAGCGGCCTGGAGAGTTCACGGTCCGAGGGCCTCGCCGTGGCCAGCTGGAACCTCTTCACGGCGGGCCGCTTCTCTTCCCGGGAGGACGAGCCCCTGCGGGTGGACGCCGCGGGCCTGGCGGGCCTCAGTCTGGACGACCTCCGGGAGGGCTTCCAGGTCTCGGGGGACAACCCGCTGGTGGGCCTGGAGGGCCGCTTCCAGCTCCTGAGCGCCCTGGGGGAGGCCTTGGGGCGGGACACGAAGCTCTTCGGCCTGAGCGATCCCCGTCCCGGCAACCTGCTGGACCACTTCCTCAGCCTGGCCGCCGCCGGCGGAGGCCACGGCGTGCGCGCGCCCCAGGTCCTGCGGGCGCTGCAGCGAGGCCTGGGGCCCATCTGGCCGGGCCGCCTCGCCCTCGCCACGCCCTCGGGAGCCGTAAACCTGGGGGACGCCTGGCACTACGCTCCGTGGGGCGCGGAGCCTGCCCCGGATTCCGTCATGCCCTTCCACAAGCTTTCCCAGTGGCTGGCCTACTCCCTCCTGGAACCCCTCCTGGAGGCGGGCATCGCCCTCACGGAGGTGGACGGCCTCACGGGCCTCGCCGAGTACCGCAACGGCGGCCTCATGCTGGACTCGGGCCTGCTGGAGCTGCGCTATCCCAACCTCGCCCACATCCCCCGCGCCCCGGGCTCGGACATGGTCATCGAGTGGCGCGCCCTCACGGTGGCCCTCCTGGACCGCCTCGCGGAACCCGTGCGCGCGCGCCTGGGCCGCGGCGCCGAGGCCCTTCCCCTCGCCCGGATCCTCGAAGGAGGCACCTGGTGGGCGGGGCGGCGGCTGGCGGCGGAGAAGCGCCCGGACGGCGGGCCCCCCTTCAACATCCAGAGCGACGGCACCGTCTTCTGATCCCGAGCGAATCCTTGGAGCCCGCATGAATCCCAGCGCCCCCCCCGGCGTCCACCTGATCCGGCATCCCATCCTCCAGCACCACCTCTCCAACCTGCGGCGCAAGGAGACGCGGCCCACGGAATTCCGGCGCCTCATGACGGAGATGAGCAAGCTCATCGCCTACGAGGTGACCCGGGACCAGGAGCTCCGGCTCGAACCCATCGAGACGCCCTTCGAGGCCATGGACGCCCCCTTCCTGGCGCACCGCATGGTGGTGGTCTCCATCATGCGGGCGGGCAACGGCATGCTGGAAGGCGTCCTGCAGGCCATCCCCAACGCGGGCGTGGGCCACATCGGCATCTACCGGGACAAGTTCATCCACAGCACGGTGGAGTACTTCTTCCGGCTCCCCGCGGACGTGGAGGGCCGGGCGGTGCTCCTCCTGGATCCCCTGCTGGCGACCGGCGCCACGGCGGTGGCGGCCATCGCGCGCCTCAAGCAGTACGGCGTGGGGCCCATCCGCTTCGTCTGCCTGCTGGCCTCGCCGGAGGGCCTGGCCCTGGTGAAGGAGGCCCATCCCGACGTGGACGTGGCCTGCCTTTCCATCGAGCGCCAGCTCAACGAGAAGGGCTACATCCTACCGGGCCTCGGCGACGCCGGGGACCGGCTCTACAACACGGTCTAGGGGGGGCGGATGGCCGGCTTCAACATCACCATCATCGGCGTCGCCGGCGGCAGCGGGTCGGGGAAGACCACCCTCGCCCGGCGCATCGTGGAGCACCTGGGGCCGGAGCGCTGCGCCGTCCTGAGCCAGGACAACTACTACATCGACCAGAGCGCCATGTTCGTGGAGGACGGGGGCGCCGTGAACTTCGACCACCCGGATTCCCTGGAGTTCAGCCTCCTGGCGCGGCACCTGGGGGCGCTGCGGGCGGGCCTCACGGTGGAGGTGCCCGTCTACGAATTCGCCACCCACACCCGCAGCCGCCAGGAGACCCTGCGCCTGGAGCCGAAGCCCGTGGTGCTCGTGGACGGCATCCTGTTCCTGGGCCAGCCGGAGGTGCGGGCGGAGCTGGACGCCGCCGTCTTCCTCGACGTGCCCGAGCCGGTGCGCCTGGAGCGCCGGATGCGCCGGGACATCGCCGAGCGGGGCCGCACCCCGGAAGGCGTCAAGGTCCAGTGGGAGCGCCAGGTCCAGCCCATGCACGAGCGCTTCGTGGAGCCCTCCAAGGCGCACGCCACCTGGATCGCCGGGGACGACGCCAGCATCCGCCAGGCCATCGAGTCCGTGAAGCGGCGGGCGGGGCTCTGAGGCCCCTGGCCGGTCCGTGGTACAAGATTCCCAACCTTCCGAGGGACCCGTGACCCCGTCTCCGCGCTCCATCCGCCGCAGGTCCCTCCTGCTGGCGCCCCTGGCCCTCACCCTCGCCGCCCAGAGCACGGGACCGACCTCCGCGGACCTGCGGGGGGTGGTGAGCTCGGGCGGGCGGCCCGTCGCCGGGGCCATGGTGCGCCTGGTGCGGGAGGGGACCGGCGAGGCCCGCAGCGTCCAGACCGCCGCCGACGGCGCCTATGCCCTCCGCCTCCTGCCTCCGGGACGCTACCGGGTGGACGTGCAGGCCCAGGGGCAAGGCGGCTGGTCCGCCTCCGCGGTGGACCTCCAGGTGGGCACCACGTCCCACGTGGACGTGCGCCTCGCCGCCGAGGCGGGAGCGCGGGTGGAGGTGACGGAGGCGGGCGAGCTGGCGGACCCCTCCCGCACCATGGTGGCCACGGTGGTGGGACCCGAGCTCGTCTCCGGCCTGCCCATCGCGCGGCGCAGCTTCTCCGACTTCGCCCTCACCACGCCCGCTGTGGCCCTCAGCAACGCGCCGGTGAACGACGGCAGCCCCAGCTCCCGGCTGAGCGTGAACGGCATGCCCGCGCGGCAGAACAACTTCATGCTGGACGGCCTGGACAACAACGACCTCGGCGGAGGGGCCATCCGTTCGGGGATCAGCCAGGAGGCGGTGCAGGAGTTCCAGGTCATCACCGGCGCCTATGGTGTCGAGTACGGGCGCGCCCTCGGGGGCATCGTGAACACGGTGACCAAATCCGGCGGCAACGACTTCGCGGGCTCCGCCTTCTACTTCCTCCGCCCCGGCGGCCTGGCTGCGGACCGGAGGAGCCTGGACCTGCACCAGGCCGGGGCCTCCGCCGGCGGCGCCATCCTCAAGGACCGGCTCTTCTACTTCGCCGCCTTCGAAAGGCTGAGGAAGACCGACGAGAACGACGTGACCATCACGCCCGCGGTGGCCTCCGCCATCCGGGCCGCGGGCTTTCCCCTCGAGACCGGCAAGCTCCCCTTCGAGGAGAAGAACTTCAGCGTGCTCCTGCGCCTGGACTGGGTGCAGAGCGCCGAAAGCCGGCTCACCTTCCGCTACCTCTACAGCGGCGAGGAGGACGGCAACGCCGTGCGCTGGGGCGGACTCACCGCCCGTTCCGCCGGCGGCGCGCGCCGCACCGCGGACCGCACCCTGACGGTGGCCCACCAGTGGGTTCCGAACGGCGCCTTCGTGAACGAAGCGCGGCTCATGTGGGGCAGCCGCTCCAGCACCCTGGACAGCCTGGATCCCGCGGGCACGGTGTTCGTGGAGATCGCCGGCGCCGCCAGCTTCGGCACCCAGCGCCTCACGGGCCAGTCCTCCGACGTCACCTACACCCATTTCACCGACACCCTGACGGGGCTCTTCGGTTCGCACACGGTCAAGGCCGGCCTGGACCTCCTGCAGTCCGACAACACGGCCTCGGTTCCGCAGAACTTCGCGGGGATCTACCGCTTCCAGGCCCTGGACCTGCGGCCCTTCGGCGTGCCGCTCTTCTTCCCCACCAGCCTCGACGCCTTCCAGGCGCCCAACCCCTTCGGAGGCACTGGATTCCCGGTGGCCTTCGTCCAGAGCTACGGGAACAACCGGGACCGCTTCACCGCCAAGAGCCAGGCGGCCTTCCTCCAGGACGAGTGGCAGGCCACGCCCAGCCTGCTCGTCCGCGCGGGCCTGCGCTTCGAACGGGAGGTGCTGCCCCCCTTCCCGGACACGACGGACTACCAGGCCATCCAGAACCCCCCGAACGCGTCGGTGCCCGGCTACGGCCCCGTGCAGCTGCCCGCGGGGGCGCCCCTCGGGGGATACGCCTACCCGGCGAACTTCCGTGTCAGCCGCGACTGGAGCTCCAGCCGGGTGTCGCCGCGGATCCACGCCACCTGGACCCCCGCAGGCCCGCTGCGGATCTACGGCGGGTGGGGCCGATACAGCGGGCCCATCAACCTCGGCATCCTGTACGGCATCCGTCTCTTCAACGGCCGCGAGGTCCACACGGTGATCCGCACCTTCATCGACCCGCCCCTGCAGAGCCCCATGATCACCTGGGCCAATGCCGACGGCGTGGCGCGCAACCGCCGCTACGCGGCCCCCCCCGCCGGTCCCACCACCTTCGTCATCCCCGGGGACGTGGCCATGCCCCGCATGGACATGGCGAGCGCCGGCGCCGAGTGGAATCCGAGCCCGAAGCACCAGTTCGTGGTGGACCTGATCCAGTCCCGGACCCGGGGCTACCTCAACGTCCGGGACGTGAACGCCTACGTGCTGTACCTGAACCCCCTCGTCGGCGCCGCGCCCATCCAGCGCCGCCCGGACCTGCGCTACAGCACCCTGAACCGCGCCGACGGCAGCGGCGAGGTGCGCCACGAGAGTGGCAGCGTGGCCTGGACCTGGAGGCCGGACCGCTCCCTGCTCCTGAAGGCCAGCTACACCCACAGCCGCACCCGGGACAACTTCATCGACCTGACGTCGGACTTCACGCCACAAAATACCTTCGACCCCGCCTCCGAGTGGGGCCCCAGCACCCAGGACCAAGCCCACCGGCTCCTCACCAGCGGTGTGTGGAGCAGCGGAGACCGCAGCAATCCCTGGGCGCGGAACTGGACCCTCGGCTGGATCGCCCGCTGGGCGTCAGGCCGGCCCTACAGCCAGCTCGCGGGCTTCGACCGCAACTACGACGGCGACGGCACCTCGGACCGGCCGGAGGGAGTGGGCCGCACGTCGGAGACGCTGCCCTCCCAGAGCGAGGTGGACCTGCGGATCGGCCGTGCCTTCCGCCTCGGCGCCGCGAAGCTCGAAGCCAGCGTGGAGGTCTTCAACCTCTTCAACAAGGGCAACGTGCTGGCGGTGCAGAACAACCGCAGTTCCGTGGAGCCGCCCTACGGCACGCCCACGCGCTTCGGCGACCGGCGCCAGTGGCAGTTCGGGGTGCGGTACTCGTTCTAGGCTCAGGCCTTCACCGGCGCGAACATCCGCGTCATGGCGTCCAGGTCCCCGATGCCCTCGTCGCGCATCCAGGCTTCGGCCTCCGCCACCAGGTCGGCGCCAAAGGGGCCGCCCATGAGCTTCCCACGGACCCGGCGGGTCGCGGCGGCGTAGAGGCCCATGCGGGTGGCGTCGAGGGCGGTGACCGCCTCCAGCAGCCGGGCCAGGGCCTCCTCCTGCCGCCCGAGCATCCACAGCAGCAGGCCCTCGTTCTTGTTGGCGAGGGCCGCCGCGTACTCGCTGCCCGCCTGGGCTTCCCGCTGCAGGTCCCGGAGGGCGGCCCGCGCCCCGGCCGCGGCGGACCGGTCCCCGCCGGCGAGGAGGAGGAGGTGGGCCCGGGCCCGCATCTCGGCGAGGGAGATGCGCACCACCTGGACCCGGAGCAGGAGGGAGCGGGCCAGGGCGCGCCGGCTCCCCTCCAGCAGGGCGAGGCACTCCGCGCCGCGGCCCAGGTAGAGGAGGGCGTCGCTGCGGTGGACGAGGTGGTCGAGGTTGGCGATGAAGAAGGCACCGGGGGGGGCGAGGGCCACCGCCGCATCCAGCTCCTTCAGGGCCTGCTCCGGCTCGTCCTCCCGCAGCAGGAGGGTGGTGCCCACGGCCATCTGCAGGGTGGCCTCCATGAGACGGTCCCCCTGGTGCCGGGCCACCTGGATGAGCTCGTGGAAGCGCCGGGAGATCCCCTGCAGGCCCCCGAGGAGGACGCCGATGCGCAGGCCGAAGGACTGGGCCACGTGGAACTCGTAGGAGGCCCCGGTCACCAGCATGGACTCGCCCTTCTCGAGGAACTCCACGCAGGCGGCCCACTGGCCTTGGTTGAGGGCCACCAGCCCGGCGACGATCTGGGCCCGGGCCAGGGCGTCGGGAGTGCCGATGCGCTCGGCCATGGACGTGGTGAGGGCCAGTAGGCGCTGGACCTCCGCGCGCACCGTCGTGCCTTCGGCGGAGCGCATCACGGTCTCGTGGGCCAGGCCCTGCATCACACGCTGGGGCTCCCCGGCGTCCAGGGCCATGCGCAGCTGCTTTGCCTGGAGGTCCGTGGCGCGGAAGACGTCGTAGGGGCCCAGGCCGTGGGCCACGGTGAAGAGGATGTCCAGGCGCTCCAGGGTCTCGGGCGGAATGGCTTCCGCGGGCCGTGCGGTAAAGGCGAAGCCCCGGCGCTTGAGGCGGAAGCGGGACCAGAGCAGGGAGGCCAGGGCGGAGGTCCGGCTTCCGGAGATGCGGCTCCCGGCCCAGGCCAGGAGGTCCTTGGAAATCGCCAGGGCCTGCTCCAGATGGCCGCTCTTGAACAGCTCCTCCGCGGCGCGGCGGCGCAGCTCCCGGGAGGCGCCGCCTTCGGCGCTCCGGCCGGCCTCGAGGAAGGCCTCCGCGGCCCTGGGGCTCTGGCCGGCGTGGCTGAGGGCCTCCGCCATGGAGAGGCGCAGGGCGGGAACCTCGGCATCTCCAGGATCCCGCAGGGCGATGGAGCGCGCATAGAACTCCGCGGCGCGCTCGAAGGCCAGGGCGGCTTCGGCTTCGGCGCCGGCCCGGGCGGCGTAGTGGGCCGCGCGGTCGCTCAGGCCCGCCTCGCCGTAATGGAAGGCCAGGGCCTGGGTGTCGGGGCG